>CAZFGM010000887.1:0-2753 GCA_964518515.1 uncultured Alcaligenaceae bacterium
TGGCAGCGTGATTTATCGACAAAGTGTTGTCGCAAAAAAGGCCCGAAGGGCCTAATAGAATCAACAAATTGAGTGCGCTGCTGGCTTGCTCAAATAGGCCGCACAGGTTTTTTTCTTCCAGCTGGACCTTATCCCATTCGAGTAGCATTTCTTTCCGCCCGATTTCCCTGGCCTTGGTGTAGAGCTTGACGGCCTGCGCCCTCTCGATCGCGCGCACCTTGAGAACCACATCGGCGAGTTTGGCGAGCGTGGATTTGTTGCCCTTCTCTTTATCCCAAAATTCTTCCAGCTCGTTCGCGCCCGCCCCGCTGCGGAGCATGGCATCTTCAATGCCCACGTCTCTTTCTTTCTCGGCCTGAAGTTCAGCTCGCCGCGATTCCAGCTCGTTCAAGCGGTCGTTCGCCGTTTTCCAGTTTTCGTATTCGGGCGAACTATGGGTCAGCTCGTGAACCCGCTCGCAAAAATCAGCGAAGCGCTTATCGCCCCGGGCCACGAGCGGCTGGGCTTGTTCGGCGGGCAGGTTGACGAAAATTTTCAGCTCGGCCTCGGCGCCCAAAACGCCACGGCAGACGAAGCTCGTCTCGCACTCGTATCCGCGGCCGACCGGGTGCCAGCCGGTGGACGGCGGCGCGGGCTGGCCCTCGACCTGCACCGCCGCGGGCGGCGATGGGGGGGCCGCTGCCTCGGACGCGGCGGGCGGGGCGGCGGCCGGGTCAGTGTCAAAGAGCTGTCAATCGCGGTCATATGGGCGCGACAAGGCGCAAAAACGCCAGCAACGCGGGAAAGTCCGGTAACAGCACATGCTCCAACCGCTCGGCGACGATGATTTCCGCCAAGTAACCGGCGGTCTCGTGGGCGAATAGCTCCACCGTGAACAGGGCGAACTTCTCGCCGAACATAGCCGGCAACGGATGATACCCAGCGCTGGCGTACAAGGCCTCGCGCTCGCTGTCCGAAAAACCGCCGTCCGGCCAATGGATCGGATCGGCAACGCGGCTCCACGTGCAGAAAACGTCGAACGCCCATATCTGCGGCGGATTCGGCGGCGGCGGCCGAAGCCTGGCCTCGATCATGGCAAGCGCGGCGTCGATCTTTCCGGTGGCATAAGCGACCTGGGCCTTGGTCGGACGGCGCCGCCCCGGCTCCCCGTTGCCGTTGCTCTTGTCGAAACGTACCATTGCTTCACCTTTCGATTGCGGCGGCTCGCCGCCATGCTTCCCACGGCCCGGCGGCGGGCCTGCCTTTTGCCTTTCACATTCCGCAATATCGAAACACCGTCCGCTCGCTCACTCCCAGGGAGGTGGCAATCTCCGGCACCGTCAAGCCCTTGGCTTTCAGGGTCATTGCCCGGTCCGGCTTGGCCTTCAATGTCCCCGCCTTCCGGCCTTGATAAACGCCTTTCTTTTTTGCAACCGCAATGCCGGCCTCTTGGCGTTCCTTGCGGTATTCCCATTCGATTTCCGCCAAGCCCAAGAGCAGGGCAGCAATCATCCGGCCTACCGCGCCGTTCAACTCTATCTGCTGGGTCACCACAACAATCTTGACTCCCCGCTCGCACCAGTCGGCCAGGATGTTCACTCCGTCTCTCAGGCGGCGGGCCAGGCGGTCCAGCTTCCACAGCACCACGGCCTTTACCTTGCCGTGGAAGATGTCGGCTTGCAAGCGGTCGAAATCCTCCCGCTTGACGGTGCGGCCGCTCTCTTTGTCTGCATACCACGAGACTTGCCGCGGGTCGATGCCGTTCGCGTCGAGCCACTTCTGAATCTCGGCGCGCTGGGAATCGTCCTTCTGGCGGCGTCCGGGCGAAACCCGGACGTAACACGCTACGGTCATGGCTTGGTCCTCCGAAGGTTGAATGGTGTCCAAACCACTGTAACCGTCCGCTTGTCCCCTGTCAACTAGGCTATAGTCAACTTGGCATGATTCCGTCATTGCAAACTCTTGAAAAAAAAGCCCCTTCCTTGGCAGGAATCGCTTTTGACCCTATTTGTCATGCCGGCGAACCCTGCCTTCCAGGATCGCAAAATCGAAGCGCCGGTCACAAGCCGCGCACAATAAGGGAAATCCAACTTCTTCTCGTTGACCTGTCGAGCCTATGGCGGCAATCGGCGCAAAACTCGCCAACCGGCGGCGTGAATACGCCGTGCAACTGCCGCCAGCAATCCGGGCACCAATCCATGCCCGAAAAACGCCGTGGATGCCCGCAAAACAAACAACCGCCTACCATTGTCAGCTCCTCCCGCTACAATGCCCTGCCAGTGGCCAGGCCAGCGCTGACCGCCGACGGCCCACATTCGCCTTGTGCCACCCGGACGCTCCGTCCGGCGCTCAATGGCAGGGCAGCTGGGCAACGGGCGGGGCATCGTGGCGTCCTCTCTTTGGCCCTGGGGCTGACACATACTGCCGCTTGCCTTTGCCCTGGCCGATGCCCACGGCGTGGCGGCCCGGCGAGCAATGGCAGGGGCAAATTTCGCTCTCATTCGCACAGGTGGGACACGGTAGTGACGGTAGTGACGGTTCCCGCCTAATGTTCTCTCCCCTTCAATGGCTTTGCAACGCAATTGTAGGTCGGCCTTTCCAGGCCGACGTCCCTTGCCCAGATTCATTGAGCTTGGGCGGTTCAGGTCGGGCTGGAAAGCCCGACCTACTAATTCGTTGCAAAGCCCCCCTTCATTACCACTAGTGCACAGCCCGGAAATATCGGGAGGGAGCCATGGCGCGGGAACGGCGCGGGAGGCACTGCTGGCGAACGC
>CAZFGM010000888.1:0-1436 GCA_964518515.1 uncultured Alcaligenaceae bacterium
GCGTCCGCATGACCGGCTGCCCCAACGGCTGCGTGCGGCCTTACCAGAGCGACATCGGCGTGGTCGGCCGCTCCGGCGACAAGTACACGCTGTACGTCGGCGGCGAGGTGCTCGGCACCCGTCTCAACTTCCTGCTCAAAGACCTGGTGCCATTGAATCAAATCGTGCCGACGCTGGTGCCCCTTTTGGAAGCGTTTCAGTTCCAGCGTGAGCCGGGCGAAGGCTTCGGCGATTTCTGCCAGCGGCTTGGGGTGGTTCGGGTGCGTGAAATGGTAGGGTCGTCGGCAGTCGTGGGGTCGCATTAGAATAAAGCTCACGACCCGGTAAAGGCAGCAGCACGTTTGCGAGGATAAAGTTGAAATAGGATTCTAAAATGAATGGAGATGATTGGCCCAAGAAATATCCCTGGCGATTGCTCCCGCGGTCTGGAAAGCATCCTTTGTGCCTCCGAAGGGAGTAGACTGGCTAAAAAAACCGAAACGAGGACTCGGGCACGGCTACAAAGATGCCTTTGAAAATGAATGGATTCCGCACCACCCTGCTGGCGGACAAGAAGAGGATTTCCATTGGGATGTGCAGCACCCGGATGGACGCCACACCAATGTCCGCCCAGATGGAGAAATCCACCACGGTCAGGACAACTTCCCATGAGAGGATTCGCCATGAGTGTCATCATCGAATCAGAAAAGGGGGACCAACTCGTTTGCATTGAAGAATTCGAAGGGCCTCCCCAGGATGTGCGGCCTTCCCCCCAGACAAACCGGACCTTTAACATTGGTGAGCGCGTTCGTTACTTGGGCTTTTATCGCCACCTGAATCTTGCGGACAACCCGGTCTGTTGGATGGTAATCTTCGAGGCGGCCGATGGCAAACGCTACGCGGCTACACAAACCTATTTTGTCACGGAGGATTGTTGGCAAAACCTGAGTCAGCATTTTGCGCGGAAACAAGGTCGATCGAAGCCGCGGAAAAAAATGAAAACGACTTTGGTTCGAACCCCTGCGAAAAAAAAGCTGCCGGTCGCTTCGGTTTCGAAAAAGCGCCGCATTGCCTAGCGCAACAGGAGGGAAATCCACCAGACGAAAAAAAAGCCCACGGGCGGGGGCCGTGGGCCTTGGGTCGCGCCGCCGTGCGGGAAACGGCGGCACGGGGAAAGGGGAAATCACCACGAGGCCAGCACTTCCAGGGCCAACCGGCCCAGGCTTTCTTCACTGACCAGCACCGGATCGCCACACGCGGGGCAGCGAATCGCGCCTTGCCGGGTAAGAGCGGAAAAAATCATATCCTCGAACGTCTCGCCTTCCCCCAGACCATACCAGGTTCCCTCATGGGACATCCGGTCGATAATGTCTTCCGCCCGGGTTTCCGGGGGCGCGGTGAAAGTGCAGGCACACTGCGGGCAGAGCAGCTCGATCTGCATGGGAATCCTCCAGGAA
>CAZFGM010000888.1:1536-2753 GCA_964518515.1 uncultured Alcaligenaceae bacterium
CAAAAAAGCCGCCGGCATTGCGGCGGCTTGTTCCGTAACGGCACAGGGAGTGTGCCTACTATGGAAGGCGGAACTCACTCCTTAGTTCCCGCGCTGGCCAACTGGGTATTGACCTCGATATTGGTGGCCACCAAACCGGATTGAAAAGCCAGATAGGCGGATTCATCGCCCTGGGTGGCTTTGGCGAAAGTCAGACCCCGGCCAATCATGTAGTCGATCACTTCCTTGACGGACCGGCCATTAGCGACGAACTTCTGGAATTCAAAATACGGCACGGCGTCGCCCTTTTCGACGGCGGTGCAGGCGTCTTCAAAATCCTTCAAAAAGCGCTTGGCGTCGATGTACGGCTGGGTGGGGATCTCGTTCACTTTTTTCAGCAGGTTTTCGCGGATGGTTTCAATTTCCAGGCGCACGTCCTTGAGGATTTTGACCTCGACCTGGCCGTTGCGGGCGCGGGCCACGAGGGTTTCGGCCCAGTCGCCGACTTTTTTTTGCCGATCCTCGGCCACCAGGTCTTGCAAGGCCGACGGCCATTGGAAGCGGCCGTCGTCGCGCAACAGGCCGAGATTGCCGAACGACCCGGTCACGTTGATATGCCGCAGAACCTCCCCGGCGAGCTGAATCGGTTCCACGCTCACTTTCTTGGCCTGGTGTTTCTTCATGTCGGCGAGCAGGATATTCAAGCTCGAGCCGTTCCAGATTTCGTTGGGGTTGGTCAAATTCTGCACGCGGCGCAAAATCTGTTTGGCGATCTTTTCCTGTTCCTGGGTGAACGTCGGCGTGTTGTTGCGGATGAACAGTTCCAGCTCAAACGCTTTCTTGCGGGTATCGAGCTTGGCTTGCAGGGCTTGTTCGCGCATGAGGCGGGCTTGCTCGTAACTGGTGACGACCTGGCCGTGGGCGCGCAAGACGTCCGCATAGCCGCGTAAATAGCCGCCCCACGGGTCGGAATAGGAGTACGGGTTGGACGAATAAGGATCGATGGGCTGCGTAATCGTGGCCGGGTTCGCGTAGTAGCTGGTCGAGGCGGCCCCGGCGTAAGGGTCCAACACCGGGCTCATGACGCGCGGGTCCGTTGGCGTGGCGGTCGGACCCAGTTGCGCTTGCCGATACAGGGCGGCATTGTAGGCGGCCCAGGCCTGGGCCCGCATGAGGTTGTAATTGTACTGGGCTTGCGCCGCCGCATAGGGATTGTAGTACTGGCCCGGGTAGAATTG
>CAZFGM010000889.1:0-2746 GCA_964518515.1 uncultured Alcaligenaceae bacterium
TCCGAAAAATTCCCGCAATTCCTCGGCAATTTCTTGGTGGGGGCCGATTGCACCCATTACCTTTGAGTCGCAAAGGACGAGCATGAACCCATCCGGCCCGGCCGCCGACCGCGGCAAGTACCTGGCGCTGACGGCCGCCCTGCTGGGCTGGATGTTCGACGGCCTGGAAATGGGCCTGTTTCCGCTGGTGGCCCGGGATGCCATCAAAGACTTGTTGAAGGATCAACTCACCGACCCGGTGCTTCTGGAAGGCCAGGTCAGCAAATGGTTCGGCGTGGCCACCGCCAGTTTCCTGGTCGGGGCAGCCACGGGCGGCGTCTTGTTCGGCTGGTTGGGCGACCGGCTCGGCCGGGTGCGGGCCATGACCTTGAGCGTGCTCACGTACGCTCTTTTCAGCGGCTTGTGCGGTTTGGCCGCCAACCCGGAACAAATCGCCGTCCTGCGGTTTGTGTCCGCCCTGGGCATGGGGGGGGAATGGTCGCTCGGGGTGGCCCTGGTCATGGAAATCTGGCCGGACAAGTCGCGCGCTTTTCTCGCCGGCCTGATCGGCGCCGCCGCCAACGTCGGTTACTTGCTGGTCGCCCTGCTTGGCATGGGGTTGACCGCGTTTCTGGCCGAAGTGAAGGACCTGCTCCTTGGCTTGGAGGTGTCCAAGGAAACCGTGGATACGCTGATGGCCGGTTCCGGCTGGCGCATCATCATGATGCTGGGGGCCTTTCCGGCCCTGCTCACTTTCTTCATCCGCTTGTTCGTCCCGGAATCCGCCCGCTGGAAAAAGGAACAAGGGCAGGGCACGACCTCCCACTGGGCGGCCCGGGACCTGGCCGGCATGGCGATCGGGGCCATCGGCGCCATCGGCATCATTTTCCTCTGGGCTTCCCAGTCCCTGGCGCTCGTGGTCCAGATCGCCGGCACCGTGGTAGGCCTGGTGCTGGCCACCGCAGGCTACCTGTACCCGGTGTTCCGCTACCTGGAACGGTCCCGGGAGACGGACAAGATGCTCCAAACGGGACCCACGCTGCGGTGCATGTTTCTCGGCGCCTGCCTCGGAGGCGTCGCCCTGCTGGGCACCTGGGCCTCGCTGCAGTGGGCCAACATCTGGGCCGACCAGCTCAACGAACGCGAAGTCAAAAGCAAGCTCTATCCCGCTCTGGCGGCCAACATCGTCCTGCCCGGCAGCGGTCTGCTGGCCCTGGCGCCGATCCAGGACGTGGCGATCCTGAAAAGGAATCCGCTGGCCAAAGCCCATACCCAGTTCTGGTCGGCGTTCGGCGCCATCCTCGGCACGATCGGCGGCGCTCTGCTGGGCAGCTGGGTTGGCCGGCGGTTGGCGTACCTGTGCCTGTGCCTGGGGGCCCTGGGATCGAGCTTGTTGTTCTTTCAGTTGAATACCCGCTACGGCGGTCCTTTTTTGGCCACCGTGTTCCTGGCGGGCGGCCTGACGGCGGCGTTTTACGGCTGGCTGCCCCTGTACTTGCCGGAACTATTCCAGACCCGCGTCCGGGCCACCGGCCAAGGGTTCAGTTTCAACTTCGGCAGGATCCTGGCCGCCATCGGCGCCCTGCAAACCGGCTATTTGATTAACGAGGTCCTCAAAGGCGATTATGCCACCGCCTGTTCGGTGATGAGCCTGATTTACCTGGTGGGCGTGGCCATCATCTGGCTGGCGCCGGAGACGAAGGGCCAGCCGCTGCCGGAATAGGAAATTCTTCAAGATTCCAGCGTGCGGTCGTTTGGGCCGAGGTTCAAAGATGATCAACCAACCCGACACACACCGCGAACTCCTGGAGGATCCGCAGCGCGAGTGCCGCCGGCACCGGCCGGCCGGCCCAGTCGCGCAAGGCCGCCAGCGTCGTGCGAAAGTTCGCATCGACCGCGGCGTCCAACCCGCGCGCGGCCAGCAGACCTTTGATGCGATTGCTGCACTCGGTCTGCTGTCCCTGCAGATCCTTGAGCCCGCGGTGCAATTGCCGCCGATCCTCGTCGTCGACGCTCGGCACGTTCACCACGCTCCACACCTTGCGTTCGCCGCCGTGATAGCGGCACAGCAAGTTCAGCAGTTTGGCCGCATCGACCGGGTCGCTCTTGACGTGCTTGCGGCGGCGCTTGACTTCGATGGCGCCGGAGTCACAGACGATAATAACGATCCCCATACTCGCCAAAGCCCGGTGCAGCCAGAAGCCATCGCGCCCCGCCTCGAAGCAGGTGCACACCGGCGCCTCAGGCGCCAGCCCAAAACGCCGCTTGGCCTTGGCAACCTCCTCCCGCAGCCTGTCCAGGTTCCGCGCCGGCACCGAGCGAAACCGCGGCTTCTGGGCCGCCTGCGTCGCACAAGCCAGCAGCCATTTGTCCCAGCCGAGTTCCAGAGCAATGTACAGCGTTCCGGTCGTGGTCATGGTCGTTCTCCGTCTAAAAGGATTAAGGTGTCCTACCTGACGGAGACTTGTACCACCTCCGATACCTTTCTGGCTACATGGTATCGAACGGCGAAGCTCACCTGCCGGCGAGACGCACGAACAAGAAAGAAAAAGTAGAACCGTGCGAGGAGTCGCCGGTCAGGTGCAGCGCCTGGATAATCTACATGGCCTCCCTTGGGATGGGCCGGGGGCCTGTCCCAAGGGTAAAAGGGAGCAACGCCGAGGCGTCGTCCCAAGCGTGGAATTTTCAGGAAGGATTGTACCCTAGCTAGTCTAGTCCTTAACCAAGCGTAGATTTCTTGCTCTTTTTAGATCAAAAATATGAAATC
>CAZFGM010000890.1:0-2745 GCA_964518515.1 uncultured Alcaligenaceae bacterium
CCCGGATCGGCGAATTCCAGGTCGATGCTGGATTCCAGGTCGTCGAGGGTGAGCTCGTGGACTTCGTCGTCGTCGGCCGGTTTTTTCGCGGCCACCGGCGCGGGCGGCGGAGTCGCAGCGGCGGGCGCCGGTACGGGAGGCGGGGGCGGAGTCGCGGCCGGCGGAGCCGACGTCGGCGCGCTGGTGAATACCGGGCTCACCGGTTTGGCGGGCACCGACGGCGGCGGCGCGGCCACCGGCGGCGCCAGCGGCACCGTCGCCTGGTCGCTCAGCGGTTGATGGATGCGCTGGCCGTTGACCTCCAGCGTGAAATGCGGCGTCCCCGCCGGAACGTTGAACGTCAAGTAAGCCGGCAAGCCGGTATCAGAGTAGTTCTTGATTAGCCGGCCCTGCGGATCGAGGATCTTGCCGTTGTCGGCCACGCGGGCGTTGCGATCGACCACCTCGGCGAAGATTTCTTGCAACACGCGCATCTGGGCGGCCAGCTTGTGGTCCCACAGGTCCACGTCGGTGCCGGTGTCCAGGTCGTCCAGCTCTTCCATTTGCCGTTCGTTCACTTCGGGGCCCAGGCCGATGAGCACGAACTTGACCGGATTGCGGCGGTGGGCGGCGACGTCGCGGGCCAGTTGCGTGCTGAATTGCTTGACCGCATCGAGGTCGTACAGCTCGCCGTCGGTGATGAAAACGTAAAAGCCCCAGGGTGCGTCGCGGAAGCGGTCGAGGAAAAAACGGACGGCGGGCAGCAGCTGGGTGCCGGTGCCGAAATCGCCCGGCCCGCTGAAGGCATAGCGCTCGGCTTCGTCGGCGCGCAGGTCGCCGATGACCTCGACCTGGCCGCCTTCGGTTCCGGTGGCCCAGTAGATGGCGGTGGTGCCGCCGTCGGCGTCGATGCGCCGGGCCAGGTAGGCGCAGATCTGCTGCGCCACCGGGGCCAACTCGTTCTGCGCGGGCGCGGCTTTCTTGAAAATGGAAGAAACCACGCCGCCGCCGCTATCGATGCCGTACAGCTTGCGCATGGAGCCGGAGCCGTCGAGGGCGATGCCGGTCTGCGTCCCTTCCTTTTGCGGCTCCATGAGGATGGTGGCGACGACCCGCAGTTCGCCGTTCGGTTGCGGATAGACGTTGACTTCGCCGAAGGGATCGACGACTTTTTTCAGCTGAGCCATAACAATCTCCGATTCGCTTGGCAACCGGACCGGACCGGATTTTTCGCTTTGTTTTTAGCGCTCGCGGTATCCCGGCAAGGAACCCGATCATTCACCGGTTTCTCCGAGCGCTAAACCAAAAGGGGAACACAACGATTTTCCAGTTATGTCATTCCTTGGCTGACGCCAGGCGGCGAATTTCTTTCACGGGAAGACCCGTGCCCTTGGCAATTATTTCCGGCGGCAGTCCCGCCGCCAGAAAATTCTTGGCGATTTCCTCCTTCGTTGCGCGCTGGCCCAGGGAAATGCCTTTTTTCATACCGGTTTTCATACCCGTTTTCCTACCGGTTTTCCTACCTTTCTTTGTACCTTCCTCAAAGGCTTCCCGAAAAAAGCGGGTATCACGAAAGTCCGGTAGGTTCAACATGCTTTGTAACTCCTGGGGACTGAGCGCGGCGATGCCTTTCTTTTTACCTTCCTCAAAGGCTTCCCGAAAAAAGCGGGTATCACGAAAGTCTGGTAGGTTCAACATGGCTTGTAACTCCTGGGGACTGAGCGCGGCGAACCTTTCGATCAAAAACTCCTGAAGTAATTGTATCACCCGCCGGCGCAGCACACTATCCGTCAATTCCCGAGTCGCCCTGGCCAACACCTTCGGCCCCAGCAGCTTGGCCCGGCTTTCCGAAGCCCCCACCAATTGCCATACGCCCTGGGCCAAGGGGGGATCCTCTTGCACGGGCAATTCATCCAGGTAAATGCGGGTTACCTTGGGGCAGGCGAGCAACATGTCATACGGTTGCCGTTGTGCCGGCTCGAAAGCACGCTGCAAAAAAATGGCCACCGCCCGCCAATCCTGGCCCGGATCATTCACTTCCAGGAAACCAAACACCTTGGCGAAAAAATTGGCGTAAAACGCCGGCAAGGAATAACCTTGAATCTCCAGAAAATAAACGGGGTCCTGGTTGTCATGGGGGCGAAAGACCCCATCGATGCGCCATCCTTCCTTTTTCAGTTCCACCGATTCGAAGGAGTAGCGCTGTGCCTGGGCCACCGGCAGGCCCAGCAAGTCAAAGAAACCTGCCGGCCAGGCTTTCAACAGCCGATAAAACCAGGGATCGGTTTTCATTTTTTGTTTACGTAGCGCTCGCCTAATCATGGACAATGGTAAAATTCATAAGGATTCTCCGAGCGCTAAACGGCAAGCCGGAATCATTCCAAATCCTGGCGAATGCGATTCCCCTCCACTTCCAACACGAAAAATTGCGAACCCGCCGGCACTTCGAATTCCAGCTTGGCCGGCACGCCGGTGTCAGAGTAATTCTTGACCACCCGGTCTTGCGGATCGAGAATGCGGCCCTTGTCGGCCACGCGGGCGTTCTTGTCCACCACCTCGGCAAAGATTTCCTGCAACACGCGCATCTGGGCGGCCAGCTTGTGGTCCCACAAATCGACGTCGGTGCCGGTGTCTAGGTCATCGAGCTCTTCCATTTGCTTTTCGTTAATGTTTTCGCCGATGCCGATGAGGACGAACTTGAGAGGCTTGCGGCGGCCGGCGGCGACGTCCCTGGCCAGCTGCGTGCTGTAGCGCTTGACCGCCTCC
>CAZFGM010000891.1:0-2736 GCA_964518515.1 uncultured Alcaligenaceae bacterium
GTTGGCCAAGCCTATTTGAGTAGGCCAACAAGGGAAAGTACCGTGGCAAAGGCCCGGCAACCAAGAACCAATCAATCCTGCCCCGCGCGAAGGAATAGGCCTATCTCTCGTTCCGCCAGTGCCCTGGCCACCTGCCCCGCTAGACGCGCGTTGGAGATAACCAGCACATGGTTGGCCCGCAGTGTCTGGCCGTTGGTGATTTCGGCGAGGCGGTCGAGGAGGAAGGGGGTCAGCTCCTTGCCGCGGACGCCGACGCCGACCGCTTGCTTCTCGGCGGTGGTCAGGGCCATGGTAAACTCGTCGGGCTCGAGAGCGACCTGGGCGACGACGGGCTGGGCCAGGACGACGCCGGCGCCGCCCAGTTTCCAGTGGGCGGCCAACAACTCGGCGGCCTCGGCCGGCGAATTCACGCGGGCGGTCACCGGCTCGCCGCTGGTCTGGACATAGAAGGCGGGGAACTGGTCGGTGCCGTAGCCGACCACCGGCACCCCATGGGTCTCCAGGATTTCCAGCGTGCGGGGAATGTCGAGGATGCTCTTGGCGCCGGCACAGACGACGGCGACGGGGGTTCGGCCCAGCTCGACCAGGTCGGCGGAGATGTCCCACGGGTTGGCGTCGCGATGGGCGCCGCCGATGCCGCCGGTGGCGAACAAGCGAATGCCCGCCTGGTGGGCCAGGTACATGGTGGCCGCGACGGTGGTGGCGGCGGTGCGTTTCTGGGCGACGGCGACGGCCAGGTCGCGTCGGCTGGCCTTGAGGACCTGGCCGTCGTGGGCCAGTTCCTCCAGTTCGCTCTCGGTCAGGCCGATAGTCGGCCGGCCGTGGACGACGGCGATGGTGGCGGGAATAGCGCCGGCGTCGCGCACCGCCTGTTCCGCCGCCTGGGCGGTTTCCAGGTTGAGCGGCCAGGGCAGGCCATGGGCGATCAACGTCGATTCCAGGGCCACCACTGGCCGGCCGGCGGCCACCGCCTGGGCCACTTCCGCACGCACTTCGAGATTGGCGATCCCTACCATGATACCTCCCTGCGTGAAAGAGTGAGAGCGCGGAACCTCAGGGAACAGGCGTCAGATTTTGTTCTGCGCCTTGACTTCCGACCACCCATCGAGCCGCCGATGGCTCTCCAACATAAAGATTGGCTGCTTGAGGGTAATCCTCACGCTCCGCGTGAGGATTCTCGTCACGCGGAGCGCGGCTCAGCCGCTTTGGAGATGATACCGGGCCGAATCGGCCACTTCAAGAAAAATGGTTGATTGCAGTTCCGCCATGGACCTGGTTACAATAGTCAATGATCCGTGGTCAGGGTAGCATTAGGCTGAGGAAAAGATTGCGAAACCATTTTTCAATCAACTGGAACTGACCACTGACTTCTGATACCTGATTCCCGATTCCTGATTCCTGACTTCTGACTCCTGACCTCTGTGCCTTATGTGGACCATTACTTGTCCCGATTGCCGAAAGATGCTGCGGACGGCGCAGGAAGTGCCGGCCGGGACGCAGGTGCAGTGCCCGCACTGCCGGGGGGTGTTTGCCGCCCCGGATCTGGAACCAGCGCCGCCGCCGGCCCGGAATGTGCCGGCAGTGCCGGCTTGCCCCGCGCCCCGGCTCGTGAATGAAAGCTGGGAAGACGCCAACCGGCCGGGGCCGCGCCCGCAGGCGCGCGGATCCGAGGCGGGGCGGCCGATCGTGACGCCGCGCTATCGCCCGCCGCCGTCCTCCAAGGCCGGCCTGGTGATCGGCCTGAGCCTGGGCGGCGGGGCGGTGGTGGTCCTGTTGATCTTGATGCTGATTTTCCTGGGGCGCGGCTCGTCGCTGGAACAACAACTGATCGGTCGCTGGGAACTGGTGGAAATCAACGGCCGCTTCCCCAATTTGCAGCAAACTTGGGAATTTCACGGCAATGGTCGCGGCACGTGTTTGGAACCGAACAACGGCGACCCGGAACGCGCGCGGGTCCATTTTGATTATCACTTCCTCAACCGCGACACCCTCGAAGTCGTTTCCTTCAACCGCTTCGGACCCAATCACCGGACCTTTCAGGTTACCATGCAGAGCAACAATGAGCTCCGCCTGATCGGCATGGGGGAAATCTTGCTGCTGCACCGACAGCGCTGACAACAAAAAAACTGGGTTAAATTGAGACTGTAGCAAAGAAGACATCGGGTTGAAGTGGCGTTTCAGCCCCGTTCACGGGGCTTCCCGCGCCAGCGGTGTAGGCCCGCCGTTCACGGCGGGTGGGACGGGATTCTCCGACCGTTTGAACCCCGTTCACGGGGTTTCTCGCTGTTTGGCTTCAGCCTTTGCCACCAGCGGCTCAAGCCGAACAGCGAGAAACCCCGTGAACGGGGTTCCCAGTCCCGGGGCCGGGTTTCTCAACACGCCCTCAAAGGCCCTCAAAGAGCGGGCCTACACCGCTGGCGCGGGAAGCCCCGTGAACGTGAACGGGGCTGGAAAACAGCTGGTTAATCTCATTTTCCGCACCCCTGCCTCTTATTAATGGCTCTCCTTCCCGATTCTTTTGCTACAGTCTCGTTAAATTAAAGTATTGTGTCGGTAGTAGTCGGCGGCGGCATGAAAATCATCTCCACTTTCCCACGAAAACGAGCTGAAGCCCGCACTACGTCGGTAGTAGTCGGCGGCGGCATGAAAATCATCTCCTCTGGAGTTTTGTCCACCTAAGGCTGGAAAGTTTTAGCAATTATAAGGTGAATCCGAAATAACCCGCCTCGTTTTCTG
>CAZFGM010000892.1:0-2732 GCA_964518515.1 uncultured Alcaligenaceae bacterium
TAACTCGAATAATAGACCAGTTCCGCGGTTTTCGCAATCGTATCCTGTCAGTTTTTCTTTGGTCCAGGACCTGGACCATTCCGGTTTAATCTCAGGTCGGGTTATACTTATCATCTGGGTGCATGGCCGCAGCCCAACCGGCGATTTGTTGCTTGCGCGTAACCACCTTCACCACATGGTCGCCCAAGCAGATACTGATGCCTTTACTTCCGAACTGACAGAAAGGCCCGGTTCCGCAAGTGCTGATCCCGGTAACGTTGGGAGACGGTAGAGAAGTGTTTACCGTCAAAACCCCGCTCGTCGATTGCGAACCGAAAACGCAGCGAGCGCCCGTGGCCCAGTTGGCGGTTCCATTGCATTGTTGGCAAACCGTGGCGAAGAGAATGGTGTTGGAGGTGCCGTCCGGCATGGAACCGTCAATGTTGCGTGCCCCCAGCCCAAACACCGCGCCGTTGGCGCCTATGCTGGTGACCGGCCCGGAAGTTATCGAAGCCGTGGGGTCGTTCGGGGCTTGAAAGACCGGCACGTAAATCGTGAGGTCCCCGAGGGCGTTGGTGGCCTCCCAGGCAGGTTTCTGTCCCACGTAGGGCAAGAGGTGTCCGAAGCAGGTCCCGGTTTTCTTGGTGAAGAAATGTAAACGATTGGCCGGCGGAACCTTTTTCCAGTCCTTGTTATGGGAATGAACAGCGATGCCGCATTGCCGCAGGTTGTCGTTGGTGGTCGCCAGGGCCGCGGCTTCCACGGCTTTGTGGACCGACACTACCGACAGCGCGGCGACAATGGCCAGAATGGCAATGACAATCAGCAATTCCACCAGGGTAAAGCCACGACGGTTCATGTTAGGCCTCCTGAACGTGGCAAAAATGATGTGCTGGAAAGTACGTTACCAGTCGGCTCGATCAGGTGTCAAGAAAATTCCGACCGTCCTCATCCAACTATCAGTCTTAGAGTGTCAAGGATCGCGTCTGGATTTTCTACTGTTTTTTTCTCCCTCAAGTCGGTACGGACGATATTAAAAATACCCCCCCTTTTGGAAGCGGTTTGCCTTCCCTGCCGGGGGGAATTGAAAAAGGGGATTTGCCGGCTCAGCTTTGGTTCGGCGCGGCGAAATCTCCCCAGGTTCGATTGTAATTTTTCTCCGGTCCATTTACCGTCGATAGCGGCGATGCAAATCCATCGTTCGGGTCCTCAGGTGAAGGACTTCATTTCTGGCAACCGGAATAGAAGGGGGCTTGCATGTACAGTGTCGTGCTCTTGGCGGTCTCGGCCATTCCCAATCAGGGCTGCGGGCCGCATGTCGGCGGCTATCCGCCGGTCTCGTCGCATTACTGGCAAGGCTGGCAACCGCCGTGCATCGTGCTGCCGCCGATGATGGCCTGGGCCCTCGAAGCCGAGGAAAAGGCCAAGAAGGATAAAGAGGAAAGCGACAAGAAGTTCAAAGAAGTCGATAAAAAGCTCAAGGCCACCGATCAGCGGTTGCTCAAGGTGGAAAAAGCCCTGAAAAAAATCGGGCCGGCCTTCAAGGACCTGCAAAAGAGCACCGAGGAACGCATCAAGGATTTGCACAAGAACACCGACGAACGCATCAAGGACCTGCACAAGAGCACCGACGAACGCATCAAGGACCTGGATCAGCGCCAAGACAAGCGCTTCAAAGCGTTAGAGACCAAGCAGGAAGACCGGCTCAAGGCCCTGGACACGCGCTGGGAGGAACGGTTCCGCACCCAGGAAGAACGCGCCCGCGCCCTTGAGCTCAAGCTGCTTGAGGATCGCGTCCTGCAGGGCCTGAAAAAACTGGAAGACCGCATGGCCGAAGCGGAGCGCGCCAAGGTTCTCGAAGGCAAGATAGACGACAAAATGCGGCAAGGATTGGAACCGTTGGCCAAGGGACTCCGCGCCCTGGCCGAGCAAATTCGCCAGGTCGAAGCCAGCGCCGGCCAGAACGTGGTCCGCAATCTTGAGCAGAAGCTCGAAGTCCTGGAGCTGCGCCTCAAGGGCAAGGTCGATGTCTTCGACGAACGCCTCAAAGGCGTCGATAAGCTGGCCGAGCAGATCCGCAAAGTCGAAACCGATCGCCAGGGCATCGACAAGCTGGAAGAGCGGATTCGCAAGCTGGAAAGCGAAAACCAGGACTTGAAAAAGCTGCAAGAACGGCTGCAGAAGCTGGAAAAAGAGAAAAAGAAAAAAGCTCCCAAGATGGAAGAGGCGGTGGTGGCCAGCCTAACGCGGCCGCTGCTGACGGCGGCGCCGGGCAAGGCCTTGCTGGTGATCCATCTGCCGGCCGACGCCGTCCTCTATGTCGAGGGCCGCCGCGCCGAAACTTCGAACCAGACCGTGCGCTATATTCAGACGCCGGCCCTGGAGGAAGGCGCCGGTTATTTCTATGTGGTGCGCGTGGACGTGGTCCGCAACGGCAAGACCGTGAGCGAAACGCAGCGGGTGCATTTCCGCGCCGGCCAGGAAATCCGCGTGTCCTTCGAGCATCTCAAGGGACCGGAGGCCCATTATCGGACCGTCAGCGCTCCGTAAGTCCCTTCACCAATAATCAAGGAGACCCACGAGTAACTCGTGGGTCTCCTTTTCTATTTTCTCAGCTTTTTTTTTCGCGCGGTTCAAGATGACACCGTTTAGCGGGGAGCCGAAGGCGACCGCGTTGTCAAACAGTCGCCTTCGGCTCCCCGCTAAACACAGGCAAATGTTTTGACGAAGGCCCCGTCCGCAGGGTACCCTAG
>CAZFGM010000893.1:0-167 GCA_964518515.1 uncultured Alcaligenaceae bacterium
ATCAATTAGTGTGCGCCTGTTCCACCAACTAAGAAAACGCTTACCCCGTGTCCGGAAACGAGGGCTGCTGTTGGATCCAGATGAGAAAGAGTAGGATGAAGAGTAAGATTAGGAAGACGATTAGGAGCAAGAGTGAGAGTAGGATTTGATGGCGGGGCCTCTTAATC
>CAZFGM010000893.1:267-2729 GCA_964518515.1 uncultured Alcaligenaceae bacterium
TTGCTCCTAATCGTCTTCCTAATCCAAATCTTACTCTTTATCTTTCTCCTCCTCTTCGGGAACGAGAGGTTCACCGGAAACGGTTGGCGGTTGGCACACACGCCATCTTGCTCCTAATCGTCTTCCTAATCCAAATCTTACTCTTTATCTTTCTCCTCCTCTGGGAACGAGAGGTTCGTCGGAAACGGTTGGCACCCACGCCCGTGGGATGAATCAAACCAAACCCTACTATGCACGCCCGGCCTGGCTATGTAGCATACAAGTAAGGAAAGGAAATAACGGCAGTCGGGGTAACACCGGGTGTCTGGCTACAACGACATAGACTACGCAGGCGAGACGGACGTGGGGGTGCGGCGCAGCCATAACCAGGATGCCCACGCCCTGTTGCCGGCCACCGACGAGGAGCAGTGGCGCGGGCGCGGCCACGTCTTTTTGGTGGCCGACGGCATGGGCGCCCACGCCGTTGGCGAGCTGGCCAGCAAACTGGCCGCCGACAGCATTCCCCACCTGTATTCCAAGCACGCCGCCGAGGGGCCGGCCGCCGCCCTGCGCAAGGCCTTCGTCGAAACCAACCTCACCATCCATACCCGCGGCCAGCAAAATCGCGAATTCGAAGGCATGGGCACCACCGGCACCGCCCTGTTGTTACGCCCGGAAGGCGCCTGGATCGCCCATGTCGGCGATAGCCGGGTCTACCGCGTCCGCGCCGGCCTGATCGAACAGCTCAGCTTCGACCACAGCCTGGTCTGGGAGCTCGCTCGCCGGCAGCACAAAAATCCCGAGGAGTTGCAAGGCATTCCCAGCAACGTGATCGTCCGCTCGCTCGGGCCGGAACCGCTGGTCCAGGTGGATATCGAAGGCCCGCACCCGGTGCAGGCCGGCGATTACTTCGTCCTGTGCAGCGACGGCCTCTCCGGGCCGGTGCCGGACAAGGACATTGGCGCCGTGGTCAGCGTGCTGCCGCCGGCCGAGGCTTGCCGGTTCCTCGTCCACCTGGCCAACCTCCAAGGCGGGCCGGACAACATCACGGCCATCGTGGTGCGCGCGGGCGACGGCCAAGGTGGCGACAGCGGCGCGCCGGGGGAAACCAAACTTCCCGGGCCGCCCCGCTCGACCTGGCGTTTTCTGGGACAAATTCCCTGGCCTTTCTGGCCGTTGATCCTGGGTATCGTGCTTGCCGGGACAGCGATTTTCTTGACTTCGCGCGGCGGGCAAGGCGGCCTGCCCACCTTTTTGGTGGCCGCCGGGGCCCTGGTCGCCGGACTGCTCGGCTTGATCCTGCATAGCCTTCGCGAAAAGACCCGGGAGGCGGCCGAAACGCCGGCCTCCAAGCTCAAAATCTACCGGCAAGTGCCGTGCACCGTGGACCATGCCTTGCTCGACAAGATGGCCCAGGCCCTGACATCGATCGACGAACAGATCCGCGCCCACCACTGGGAGGCCGACTGGGACGCGTGCCGACAACACCTGGAAGAGGCGGAGCGCTTTCGCGAGCTGGGCGACCTGACCGCCGCCTTCCGCGAACAATGCCGCGGCCTGCTCCTGTTGATGGAAGCCTTCCACAAACAACGTGGCAAGGAAGAGGTGTTCAAGCCAATGTGGGATACCGTGGCGGAGTAAATTCGGCTGCTCGCAAGATTCGTTGCATTGCGACGGCAAACAATACAACCCCATCTAGCCGGAACGGACCAAAAGAATCATTGCTAGATGCACCCGCCCGTACCGATCAATTCCGCGACGGCATTTGATCGGTACGGGGCGGGGTTGTAACGCCTTCTCAACTCTTGCCTTACACGCACCATGCTCTCCGTACCGATCACTTTTCCGCGACAGGGGGCACAACTGACATAGCTTTTTCCTGCGCCGACTTGATACGATACAGGGAACTGAAGGATTTTCTCCACTTGGCTCGATCCTTCTGGAACAAGGAATCACGTAACGCGACCTTTCGGCCCATTCACCCCCCCACCCAAGCTGAAAGCGCAAACCCTTTCCTCCCCTGTCAACCGTTGTTGACGCTCGACCTTGTCTTTCTTCAAGGCGTCCCCTTTTGGTGTTTGCCTCAATCTGACATTTCCCATCGGCTTATGTCCTTAATTAGAATTATTCATGCAACGGCATAATTTCTGCTCTTACCCGATCCGGTTTGGATTGAACCACCGAGGCACCGAGGACACAGAGAAAAATCGAATACGAAGAAGGGCATCCAGTTTTCCCCTGTGGTTTTCTTCTCTGTGTCCTCGGTGTCTCTGTCTCCCGTCGTCGGTCTGCCCACGAAGGATCCGATTGTCTGCGCACGGAGGATGGAATCCAAGATCGCCCGCGCAAAGGATACGCCATGATACTGCGCCCTCCGCGCCAGAGGTTCCGCAAAGCCCCACAGCGCCCGCGCGCCATTTTGCTGGTCGAGGAACTCGAACGACGCGAATCGCCCACCGATTTGTTCGGCGTCGTCGCCGGCC
>CAZFGM010000894.1:0-2726 GCA_964518515.1 uncultured Alcaligenaceae bacterium
AGCACAGCAGACTCTGGATCTGCTTGTCTAGGTTCGAATCCTAGTTCCCCAGCTTTTCACCTCTTGCCTTTTCGCAATCGCAACCCTAATAATTACAGGAACAAACGCCGATAACCCCGAATCGGCCCCATTTCTTGCCCTGTCATTTGGGAAGGAATTGGGAAGGAAAAGGCAATGAGAGGGCATTCACGTGGCAACTCTTGAAAAACGTGGCGATGGCTTTCGTCTCATCTTCTATTACCAGGGCCAGCGTTTCCAGCATTCGCTGAAAACTTCCAAGGAACGGGAAGCGGGCCAACTGCGGACGGTCCTGGAACGCAATCTGGACCTCCTACAGCAGGGGTCTCTTCACGCCCCCGACAAAATCGACTTGCCGGTTTTTCTTCTCAGCGCCGGCCGGGTTACCTCCCTGCCAAAGGCGGAAAAGCCGTTGCGCCTGGGCGAGTTCTTCGAGCAGTTCCAAGCGAACCGGCCCGGCGGCAAGGAAAGCGCCACCATCTACACCGAGGACATCCACATCAAGCGGCTACTGTCTCTGCTCGGCAGCCGGACGGCACTTGCTGAAGTGCCCACCAAGTTGCAGGACTACGTGAACGCCCGGGCCAAAGATGACGGCGCTCGTGGCAAAAAGGTAAGCCACGTCACCATCAAGAAGGAGCTGGCAACGCTTTCCAGCATCTGGAACCGGTGGGGTGTCCGCAAGCAGTTCGTTCAGCTGCCGCTTTCGCTGAAGAATCTGGAATATCCCAAGCGAAGAGACCCGCCGCCGTTCCAGACGTGGGAGCAAATCGAACGCCGCATTGCCCGCGGCAAGCTCTCGGCAGAGGAACAGGAAGAGCTGTGGGATGCCCTCTTTATCACGGTGAAAGACATCGACAACTTTCTGGGATACGTCCGCGAGCCAATTTTGCCGTGGAAGAGTAGCAGCGGCTTCCCCTGGGTATACCCCATGTTCGTGTTCGCCTGCCACACCGGCGCCCGGCGGTCCGAAATGATCCGATCGCGCGTCGAAGATCTCGACTTCGAGGCCGGCGACGTCCTCATCCGGGAAAAAAAGAAGGACCACACGAAGACAGAGACCAGCCGTCGCGTTCCAATGACAGCGGTCCTCCGCAAGGCACTTCAAGACTGGCTCTCCGTTCATCCCGGTGGCCCCCTAACCTTCTGTAAAACAGCCGGCGAAGAACTATCCCCACAGATGATGCACCACTATCTGCGCTGGACGCTCGACAAGAGCAAGTGGAAGGTCATTCGCGGCTGGCACACCTTTCGCCACAGCTTCATCAGCAACCTGGCCAGCCAGGGCGTCTCTGAGCGGATCATCATGGACCTGGCCGGTCACCTCAATCCCGACACAACGCGGCGTTACGCTCACCTGATCCCGAGCGCCGTGAGCGATGCTGTGCGCGCCGTCTTTGGAAATGGCTAACCGTTGCGGAACTCTCTGGCGGGGCCAGGTTGGGTCATCGATGATCCCGACCCGCAAGAATGAAGTCGCTGGACCGTGACCTCGGTCGATGTGACCGAAGATCGATTCCGTTGGTCTAGGAATTGTCCGTGATGCTCTTGATCCCGAGAGCCTCCCGAATTGCATCCTCAACGAACGCAAGAAGAATGTCACGAAGCTGTTCGTACTTTTTGTCCTTCTGATCGAAAAACAGGCCGCAAATGCCATCAATCCCCTTCTGAACAGTGTCGCTCATGTACACAGTTTTCCCTTGCCGCGGCTCAAGGCGTTTCAAGTGGAAACCGAGTCCGTACATCTCGAAAGCAAGGGCACGGACAGCATCCATGGCCTCGTCAACCGAGCCCTGTTCGATGAGAGCTTTTATGCGATTCGACTCGGTCGCCAGTCTCGCAGCCGCAGTCTTCTCGAATGCATGTTGGAGTGACTCTTTCCATTCGTGTCCGATCATCATTGGATCTCCTATAGTTTCGATGAACAAATGGCCTTGGCCTTTGGGCAGCATTTCGTCCCGATGCACCGTCAAACTACCAATGATATCCTACGCGCGTGATGCTCACGTTTATTCGGCTTCGGCCGATCAGCGATACACCGTAACGTCGCGGCGCGAAAATGTCTCCAGTTGAGTCGAGGTAGTCCAGATTGTAACTGCCAGAAGGCTTGCGCGCTTGGGGCCGACACCCCGCGGTCGATGGGACCGACGCGCGCTAGCCAGTGCACCCACAACAAGCACCGATGGCGCTGGCCGACAAGCGCCAAAACACGCCGTCAGGCCAAGACGAGCACACAAGGTACTGGCCACCCGACGTTTGGCTGGACGACTCCTCGCGCGAGTAGGCCGGGCTTCATTTCGCATCCTGTCTTCGTGCTCCATGTGAGGCATTCGACTGAAGCATCCGTGCTTCGGCCAGCTTACGTGAAACATCAATCTTCAGCTCGTTCTTGCTTGGCCGGAAGCGGATCAGCCGGCCGACCGGGGCTCTGGTCCGGCGAGCAGAGAGCGTTGAGACAGCGGGTGACGCCCCAGGTAACGGCGGCCCATACGATGGCATTGACCAGAAAGCCTCGCCAACCACCGATGGGCGCGGTGATCACGGCGCGCCAACCGCCGAGATGCGCGGGTTCGGCAGCCTTTTTCTTACGACCTGTTGGCGGTTTGGACCGGGGCTCACCAGGAGTGGAAAGGTGCATGACAGTGTCCTCCTTCATGGAAAAACGGCGTAAGGCAGTCGCGGCCAATTTCGAGATTGGCGGCAATCCA
>CAZFGM010000895.1:0-2725 GCA_964518515.1 uncultured Alcaligenaceae bacterium
ATCCTTTCTTTGTGACAATTAGGGCTAATAAGAAAGGCGTCAACAGGAAAGGCCAAAAAAACTTGGGCGGAGAATACGTCATGGCTACGGCGGCGCGGGTTGCCAGACCTTACACCTTTGAAGATTTTTGCGCCCTGGTCAAGGACGGGGACAAGGCCGACCTCATTGACGGCGTGATCCACAGGGCGTCTCCCGATAATACCAGCGCCGCTGATATCTTCGGGTGGATTTTCAGCCTCATGTTTGACTTTGCGGAGTATTTCGACCTGGGAAAGGTCTTCGGTTTGCGGGTGGCTTGTAAGCTGGACCAGTTCAACGCCCCGGAGCCGGATATTCTGTTTGTTCCCAAGAAATGGCGGCGGCGAATTCTTCGCGGCCGCATTGACGGGCCGCCGGCGGTGGCCGTTGAGATTGTTTCCCCTGAAAGTGTTGATCGGGATTACGGCAAGAAGCGAATCCAGTACGAGCGTTTTGCGGTTCTGGAATACTGGATCATCGACGAGACGAAAAGGACCGCCACTTTTCTGCGCCTCGGTTCCGATGGCAAGTTTCACGAAGTTCGCCCTCGGAAAAATATTTTTCGTAGCAAAGTGATGAGGGGATTCTGGCTGCACCTGGATTGGCTGTGGCCGGAGACCCGCCCCTTGAAAACACAAGCGGTAGCCACGCTGATTCGCAGCATGAAAAAGAAGCGAGGTTCCAACCATGGCAAATAAGAGATTCTCCGGCTGCGGCCGGATTTCGCGGCGCACCTTCCTGGCCGACACCGGCATGGGCTTCACCGGCCTGGCGCTGGGCGCCATGCTGTTTCAGGACGGCGTCGCCCGTGCGGACAATCCGCCGCCCGACGGCCGGCCGCACTTCACGCCGCGGGCCAAGTCGGTCATCTGGATCTTCCTGTGCGGCGGGGTCAGCCATGTCGAGAGCTTCGACGTCAAGCCGGAGCTCAACCGCTACGCCGGTCAAACCATCGAGAACACGCCCTACCGCCGCGTCCTTCAGGCCGAGGGCCGCGACGTCATTGCCGGCAACCCGGTGCACGGCAATCGCCACGTGCTCATGGCCCTCAATACAGGCTACAAGCGCTATGGCCAGAGCGGCCTCTTGGTAGCCGATTGGTGGCGGCACATCGGCGAATGCGCCGACGACATCGCCGTCGTCCGTTCCCTGTGGACCAATCACAATGACCACGGCGCCCAACTCACCTGGCACACCGGCCGGCACCCGCGCGAGGGGGCGTTCCCGACCATCGGCTCGTGGATCAATTACGGCCTGGGCACTTTGAACCAGAATCTGCCGCAGTATGTGGTCCTGGGACAGCCGACCGGCGACTGCTGCGGCGGCACCTGGACGCACGGCGCCTCCTATCTCGGCTCCGAGTACGCCGGCGTGCGCCTGCGGGTCGGCAGCGGCGAGCCCTTGCCCTTTGTCACGCCCGGTCAAAGCCGCGAGGAGCAGGAAGCCAACCTCAGCCTCATCGGCCGGCTTAATCGCCTGGCCGGCATCGAATATCCGGATGATCCCGCCCTGCGTGCCCGCATTCGCAGTTATGAGCTGGCCGCGGGAATGCAAACCGCCGTGCCCGAGACCTTGCAAATCGAACGCGAGACCGAGGGCACCCGCCGGCTATACGGCATTGATCAGAGCGTCACCCGATCCTTCGGCGAATTGTGCCTGGTGGCCCGCCGCCTGGTCGAGCGCGGCGTGCGTTACGTTCAGGTTTTTCACGGCGGCGGGGGCGGCGGCGCCTGGGACGCCCACTCCGGCATCCGCGCCAATCACGGCAACCTGTCCGCCCAGGTCGATAAGCCCATCGCCGCCCTTGTGAAGGACCTCAAGCAGCGCGGCCTGCTCGACGACACGATCGTCGTTTGGGGCACCGAGTTCGGCCGCACTCCCGGCGCCCAGGGCGACGGCCGCGACCATCATCCGCAGGGTTTCTGCGCCTGGCTGGCCGGCGGCGGCATCAAGCCCGGCGTCGTCCACGGCGCCACCGACGAACTCGGCTTCCACGCCCTCGAACCGCGTCACTACATCACCGACATCCACGCCACGGTAATGCACCAGCTCGGCCTGGACGCCCGGCGTTTGGAAGTGCCCGGCCGGCGGCGGCTGGATATCGATTATGGCACGGTCATCCGTGAACTCTTAGCGTAGGGCAAACAAAGGTACCTTCCGTCCAAGGTTCACATGAAAACGGGTTGGCAAGTTGGTATGGCGATCACCCTCGTTCTTGCCGCGCTCGGCGGATTGGTGGCAACGGCTTTAATTGTGAGTGGTGAATTCGGCTTCCAAACCTTTTCTGTCCCTGTTCCCAATTGGATACCGATCGCCATGTGGGTCGTGGACTCACCCTTGTTTGTAGCGCTTGGGATTCTTTGTGTCGAAAGCATTGGTTTTTACGCTTTTTTGCGCCTTTCGCGAGGGGGCGTTCCTTATCTTGCAATTGCTACACACATCCTTGGTAGTGTTCTGGTGGCATGTGCGATTCCTCTCTCATGTTTTTTTCTTTATGATTACCATTGGATTCCGATTTCCCCGGATAGGGCAGTTATTTATTCAATATGGGAACTGAAAAGATCCATTACGATGGGGGGCTTTGTTTTGGGTTTCGCTGTTTTGCCTTGGTTTGCAGCGGTGGTAGTTGGCCTGATTCGCTCTTCCATTAGCCCTTAACCAAGCGTAGATTTCTTGCTCTTTTTAGATCAAAAATATGAAATCTCGA
>CAZFGM010000896.1:0-2723 GCA_964518515.1 uncultured Alcaligenaceae bacterium
TCGCCGTCCTGGAAGACTGCGGCTACATGGCGCGGGCGGCTTTTCTGATGGACAAGCTCATGGCCCGCTGCGGACTCAACGGCAAGGCCTTCATTCCGCTGTTGTCGTCGGTGGCCTGCGCCGTGCCGGGCATCATGGCGGCCCGCGTCATTGAAAACCGCCGCGACCGCTTCGCCACCATCCTGGTGGCGCCGCTGATGAGTTGCTCGGCGCGCCTGCCGGTGTACATACTCCTTATCGGAGCTTTTTTGAGTGAGGCGGGCGGGTATTCGTGGTGGGTGCCGGGCCTGACGATGTTTGGCATGTACGCCATCGGCCTGGTGGTGGCGCCGCTGGTGGCCTGGCTGCTGAAAAGCACGCTGTTGCGTGGGGAGACGCCGGCGTTCGTCATGGAAATGCCGCTCTACAAGATGCCGTCGCTGCGGCTGGTGGGCCGGCGGGCGCTGGACAGCGGCTGGATGTTCCTGCGCCGGGCCGGCACCCTCATTCTGGCCACCATGATCGTGGTGTGGGCCCTCTTGTATTTCCCCGCCACGATTCCGAATCATCCCGACGGCGCCTCCTACGACCAGGTCATTTCCGAAATTGAAGAATTACACGGTTTGCTGAAGAAAGTAAACTTGACGGCGACCGAAAAAACTCGCCAGGAAACCCTTCAGGCCAAACTCAAACCCGTGTTGGAAAAAATCGATGCCTTGGACGAAATGCACGAACCGGTGGATAAAGCAATCAACACGCTGCAACAGGACTGGAAAAGCCAGAGTCTGCTGGGACAGGCGGGCGGGTTTATCGAGCCGGCGGTCGAGCCACTGGGCTGGGATTGGAGAATCGGCATGGCCGCCCTGGCGAGTTTCCCGGCGCGCGAAGTCATGGTCGGCACGCTGGGGCTCATTTACGGCCAGGGCAAGGTCGATGCCGAGGAAGTCCGCCAGGCCGGCTTCGGCGAAACCCCCTTGGGCCAGCGCTTGCGGAAGGAGGCTATTTTCACCGTTCCGGTGGCCCTGTCGGTCATGGTCTTTTTCGCCCTGTGCTGCCAGTGCGCCTCGACTCTGGCGGTCATCAAGCGCGAGACGAATAGCTGGCGCTGGCCGATCTTTACCTTCGTGTACATGACGGTCCTGGCTTACCTCGGGGCGTTGGCGGTTTATCAAGTGGGAATTGTACTTGTGTAATAAAGCAAAAAGCAAGCCCGCAGGCGCAAACGGGGACATCATGAATTGGCAGCTGACCAGTGTGTTGGCCATCGTCGCCGGGGCGGCGGGTTACCTGCTTTGGGCGGGTTATCGGACTTGGAAAGGGGGAAAAAATAGCTGTCAGGGAGGCTGCAAGTGCCCATCGGGCCCGACGGAAACGAAGGATTACGATCAACTTATCTCCAAGGAAGATTTAATTTTACGTCGAAAATAATACCGGCCAAGGTTTGGGTTTCTATCCTGGCCAGGTTGCGAATTTTTCCCACTTTTTGACTTGACACGGCCTACCCAACCATTAGTATTTTATCCAGTCTATCGGCCTCTTCTCTGTTCCGGCCCCGCTGTTCGGCCTGCTTGCAGGAAGTTCAGCGGGGTTTTTTTGCGCATGGTTCCGCCGCCGTCGCTGCCTTTTTTCCCCCGGCAACCCCTTGGCTTCGCGCCGCAAGCGGCTACTCGTGTAGTGACAATATCCTGTCACGACGATCGCCGAAAAAAACAGCCTTGGAAAAACCCATGCTTTCCTGGTTCCGGCCGCACGATCGGCGCGGGGGACGGTATCTTTTGGACAACGGTTGCGGGATTGGAATTGACAGCGGTGTGTCAATGATTATCATGATATTAACATATTTGCATTCGAAACCTCAGGGCCGGCGATCCGCCGGCCCCCGCCCAAGGGCCAGGCATGAGCACCGCCACCGGTCAGCGTTTAGAGGACGTCGCCCAGGACCTGTTCGAGGTCTTCACCCACCTCGGCCTGTCCACCCTGCGCGGCCGCCGCCGCCTCGGCGACCTCAAGGAGGTCGAGTTCCTCACCCTGTCCCTGCTCCAGGCCCACGGCGTCATGATCGTCGGCGACATCCAGCGCCTGCTCGGCGTCCTGCCGGCGCAGATGTCGCGCATCGTCCGCGCTCTGGAAACCCGCGAACGCCCTCTCATCCAGTGCCGCATCAACGCCCGCGACAAGCGCAAAGTAGACGTCGGCCTCACCACCGCCGGCGAAAAGGCCCTGGTGGAATATCAAGCCATTCGCATCGGCCGGCTGATCCAGCGCCTGCGCACCCTGTCCGACGACGACCTGGAAGATCTGGTCCGCCTCGGCCACAAGCTCAATTCCCTCCTGGAACAGCCAACCGAGTCGGCGACGGAATAAGGTTTGGTGTTTTTTTCCTGGAGGTTTTTCAATCCGTAGAATAAGGCCGCAGGGGCCGTAGTCATTTTTTTGCGAGTCTCTTTTCTAATTCCTGGCGGGTGAAGGTTTTTTGACCGCGGGCTTTTTTCATCAGCTTCCAGAACTTTGCCGAATAACTTAATTCTACTTGTTCGAGGTCCATGCCTTTCACGCCGACAAGAACGACCATAGGTTTACCATTGCGGGTTATCACCACGCCGCCGCGCTGAGCCTCCTCGACGCAGTCTTGCCAATCCGCATCTAAGATATCCACAATTTTCATAGAATCTCCTCAGTGCTTTTGTGGAGTGGTTTTTCTCGAATCGCACGAATAACTACCCGCAAGTCAGGCTCATTTACCT
>CAZFGM010000897.1:0-2717 GCA_964518515.1 uncultured Alcaligenaceae bacterium
AGTACGATGTCGTTGGGGGGAAGACGTAAGTCGAAGTGGCGGTAATTATGTGCGGAAAATGAGCTACAGCGAACGATGTTTCCGCGCTGGCAACAATGTCCGCACGTTCGGCAGCGCTCTTTATAAAGCCAAAGCCAGGGAACTCATCAGGGCCGGCAAAAACCTCTCCCGCCTTTTGCTGGTCAAAGCTCATCGCGGTCTTGCCGTCGAAGGTAAAAGAGTGACGGCGTGCAAGGAATGGGGCCGTTCCCTGCACCCACTTGCTGATGCCCTCGATTTCGACACGGTAGCGCCCGGAAACGGGTTCAAACACGACCGAAGCTTTTTGCCAATTCTTGGCAAGAGTTAACGAATCGAAGTCATCGGCCCGTGCGAGAGTTCCTTCCTCGAGATCGACCTTGTATCTTAGGACCTGAATCTGGCCCTCGAGGGCCTCGATTATCGGCAGGGCCGTCTCCACAGCGATACTCTTTTCAGCGTGGACCGGAGTAATAAAAATCAGGAAACTATAGATAAACAGCCAGATGGACAGCGGACGTGCACGAATGGACATGAGGGACCTCGCTCCTAAGTTTGAGGAAGTGCTCGTGAAAAACAGCAGTCGGACCTAGCGTATTGCAACAACGGTCGATCCTTTGCCAAGATCGAACCTGGCATTCCTTGCAAGACTGCTACAGTCTTACTGGCAAACCAGGCGTTCTCCAATAGGCCATGGTCCGAATTTCGATATACACAGGCACGCGCCTTTGCCAGCGGCAACCGTTTTACACCGGCAGTCAGTGGTGCAGCACGCTACGGGAGTCAACTGCGTGCAGTCGCCGGGGTCGCCTACGCAGCTGAAATTGTTAATCGTGCCCTTACACGTAGGGCAGTCTGCATCATTGGGCCCGATTGTACAGGGTGCACCGGATGACAGCGCGGTGCATGTCGTTGCTCCGGTGAACGGATCGATCATGGAGGTACAAACCACGAAATCTGGCCTGACTCCTGTGCAAAGGATACCGTTGTCTTTACAAAGGAGTTTGCTTGCTTGAGCACCGACGATAGACCGTATGAACTCGACATCAGCGTCGACACCGGGCAGAGTTGGCGCTCCTGGGCCCGCCAGCAGACCGCCAAGCAGAAAGATGGCGGACACAAGCGCGACCAACGACAGAAGAAATTTCCTTTGCATAGAAGCACTCCTTGATGGAAGAGGCGAAATTGAGATTCACCGCGCACGTTACGTTTTTCTCCTTTCCTTTTTCCTCCTTTCATGAACTCGGGCGGTCAAGGTTTCAGTGGGTCCACCTGCGTGCGAACTCGCGCCGCAAATGCGCCTTGTCCGGTTTCCGTTGGCGCTTCGAATTCTATTTCCAAATTACCTGTAAAGCCAGGTTCGCTGGCAAGGTCAAGCGACAGCGGGAAGCCTGCCTTTTGGAATGGCTCCAGCTGCCAGGGCAGGTTTTCGGCTTTCAGGCACGAGCAATCGCTTTCAATCCGGTGAAGAACCACCGGCCGGTCATGGACATTGCTTAGGGCCAGGGAAAAGGCACGGGACTGGCCCTGGGTCATTCTGCCCAACTCGACAACCGGCGAGGACAGGACCAGGCGTGGATAACTGTCCAGGTTTGGGCCCAAAAGGCCGGCGAAGGCCGGCAGCGTCAAAACCGAGCCAGCCAGTGCAAACCGAAGTGGCGAGGCTTGTTGGGCCGCGGGGCGCCAGTACCATAAGAGAGTCAAAAGCCCAAGATCGAGAACGGCCATCAGCCAGGGATTCAGGTCAAAACCGCAAGCGCAGGTGCGGGCGCCGAGCGCAGCCTGTGATAGGTTCAGGACCACAAAAAAGCCGAAAAGCACCAGGCTGGCAAGACGGGAAAGCCCAGCACGGATGCCGCAGACCAGGGCCATGCCCAGGGCGACTTCAATTTCAATGACCAGAAATCGCAAGGGGGCCCAATCGAGAAAGCCCGCCGGGGCGGCAGTCGCTCGGAAATATTGGTAGGTCTTGAGGAATGCCGCGCCGAGAAGAACCAGTGCGGCGATCCACGGTGCAAAACTGGCTCGCGGTGGCAATGCGTCCTGCTTGCGCAGGGACGCGGAAACCTGGCCCCAAGGACCCGAGCCTTGCTCGACGCTGCCAAACACAGAGCTGTTTAGCATGACGGCTGCTGGCGGCTGGCCAGGGGGCTATTCCCAACCGATGATCTTCTGGCAAGGGCCTGCCATGTCCTGGTCCTGGCCTGGGTTGCGATCGTGGCCTGCGCCACGATCCTCGGAAGCTGCGGTTTCTTGACTGGCGCCATGCTGCTTTTCGCCGTCTTGCTGGTTGCTGTGGCTGCGCTGGCTTTTGTGCACTTTTTTGGGGCGCCGACCCGCCCTGGCAGCGGCATCTCGGATGCGCACGAAGGGCGCTGGATGATTGCCTGGATTGGGTTTTCGGCGTTATGCTTTGCGCAGCTGCTCCTGGCCGGATTGCTTCGGTTCCCAACCGATTGGGATTCGCTGGCCTATCATGTGCCCCTCGTCGACCACTGGTTGCAAGCGGGAAGCTTGGAAATGACCGACTGCGCGCGCTGGTCGAGCCCGGGCAACAACGAGCTGTGGGCCCTGTGGGCGGCGGCGCCGTTCTCCGGCGATTTTCTGGTGTCTGTCAACAATCTGCCGGCAGTGTATTGGTTCAGGTTAGCATAACCTGTACGGAGGTATCCTTCCATGTCCAAGCAACCGCGTCGTCA
>CAZFGM010000898.1:0-2715 GCA_964518515.1 uncultured Alcaligenaceae bacterium
GTGAAAAGTCTTGGTTGCTCATGGTAATTTCCTCAGAAAAATGGATAATTGCTTCTACTGGGGGGAAGAGGAAAAAGCAAGCACGTTTTCCGGTTTCGCCTCTCGCGCACGGAAAAGGTAACGCCAGCGCGAAAACCCCAGCGGGTGGAACATGAACGCCGCTGAGCAACAACAATTGGATGACCTCGGCTTTGTCCTTATCGAGAATTTCATCGCGCCCGATCTACTGTGCGGCTTGCGTCGCCGCATCGAGGAACTTTTTCACTTGGAGGGCGACCAGGCCGGCGCCGAGTTCAAGCCGGAACCCGGCTGCCGGCGGCTGGCCAACCTGGTGGACAAGGGGGAAATCTTTCACCGGGTCATTATCGAGCCGCGCCTGCTGGAATATATCCGCCACGTCCTCGGTCCTCAAATCAAGCTGAGCAGCTTGAATGCTCGTCTGGTCCCGCCGCATGGCCAGGGATTGCAGCCTCTGCACGCGGACATGGCCGCCGTCGCGGATGACCGGGGCTTCTGGGTGTGCAACTCAGTGTGGATGCTGGATGACTTCACCCCGGAAAATGGCACAATCCGCATGATTCCCGGATCGCATCGCTGGGGCAAGCTGCCTCAAGACGTGCTGGCTGATCCCACTGCGCCGCATCCGGAGGAAGTTCTCATCACCGGCAAGGCCGGCACGGTCGCGATCATGAACGCCCACTTGTGGCACGGCGGCACCGCCAATCGCAGCGGCCAGCCGCGCACCGCCCTGCACGCCTTCTACGCCCGACGCGACAAGCCGCAACAACAATACCAGAAGAAGCTGCTCCGGCCCGAAGTGCAACAATCCCTGTCCGGGCCGCTCCGCCATATGCTGGCTCTCGACGATCGGCTCAACGATCAGCTCAGCGCCGACGTCGCGGTCCGCAGCGGGTTCTTAAAGTAACGAGGGAAAATATCGGAGTCCGAAATCCGAAATCCGAAACAAATCCGAAATCCGAAATACAAATACCGATCGGGGTAACCGGGCCGTGTTTGGTTGCCGTTAGGCGAGGATAACAGATTTTTTTTCGGCGATACTGAAGTGAGGGATTTTCAGGAACTTCCCCTGGGATGGATGGATTCCACGGGAAGTGAAGTTGAGGGCTGACCAGACAGGTCCACTCCGACCACCACATCGACGCCGCTGACCGCGCGGTTTCCTTGAAGGCCATCGCCTACCCCCTGCTCGGCATCGATCCGGACACGCCCGTGGTAGATCACCGCGCCCGGCCGATGCCGCTCGTGCCCGGCACGGTCGCGCTGGAAATGCTCGGCGGAGACGACTTCCTTTCGCAAAAGAACAACCAAAACTCCCGCGAGGATACCGAACGCCCACACGTAGGCGCCATAGACTTGGGCCAGCTCGCCCAGCCGGTTATGCTGGGCCGACAGGCCGGTCCCGGTCGTGAGCATGAGCAGGAGCGCCGCCACGAGACCGGCGAGCACCAATCCGCGCCGCCGGGGCCGGTACGCGGAAAGATAGTAGGCCAGCACCGTGAACGGCAAGAGGAGCGTCACGCAATGGTGCTTCCAAGTGCGTTCGCTGAACAGCAGCATGCCCAGGATGACCAGGCTGAATTCGGCCGCCAGCCCCCACTGACCCCTCCATGGCTCCCCCTTACCAAGGGGGGGACAAGGGGAGTTGGTCGGCGTGCGACACGACCAGATCACCGCCAGGGCGAACAGGGCCATGCAGCCTTTGATCAACCAGGGCATGACTTCGCGGGGCAGCTCCACCAGGTTATGGTATTCCGCCGGCGTGAGGTGAAAATTGTCCGCATACGTGGAAAAAGACGGCGAATGCGTTAGCAGGCGATAGGCAACCGCGGGCAGCGACTGATTGTTATGGTCGGTCCAGACTTCGCCGCGGGAGTAGGGCATGACCATATTGTCCACCCAGCAGGTCAGGTAATGAAGGTTCTTTTCCATGCCGAGAAAAAGTCCCGGAATGAGGCCGAAGAACAGGACCAGGCCGGCGGCACAGCCGGCCAGGGTCTTGCCGGCGCGCTTCCAGACAAAGTAGGGAATAAACAGGGCGGGCGTGATTTTGCAGGCGATGGCCAGGGCCAGGACCAGGCCGGCCAACACATCTCGCCCCCGGCAATAGGCGTACAGACCGCCGGCCAGCAGAAACAGAATGAACAGGTTGACGTTGCCGTGCGTCAGGTCGCCGACCATGGGCCGCAGGCTCAGGGCGATGGCCAGGGCCTTGCCCCAGGCCGGGAAGCCAACCCCCCCTTCCCCCCCTTGGCAAGGGGGGGATAAGGGGGGGTGATTTTCCACCAAACGAAAGACCCACCAGATCGCCGCCAGGGCCATGGCCGCTTTCAGGTAAAACCACGTCAAGGCCCCCGCCAACGGCGGCAGATGCATGAGCGGGCTGAGCACCAGGGCCATGATCGGCGGGTTGGGATAAACGTAGGCTTCCCAGATGTTGCGGCCTTCGTGGAGATCGAGAATCTGGCCACGCCAGCGCAAGAACGCCGAGCGCGTGTCCCGCTCGCGGTCCAGGACCTTCACGGTGTACTGAACACCGACGACCGCAAAGAACAGCACCAGGCCAACGGCAATGGCGGGGTGCTGAAGAAACGGTCGCCGGCGGGTTTGTGGAATCGGTGCCATGACAGGCGCATCCTTGCTACTATAGTGCGCGGCGATTATTGAGGCGAGCCGAGCTCCGTAAGGAGCCGGGTT
>CAZFGM010000899.1:0-2715 GCA_964518515.1 uncultured Alcaligenaceae bacterium
AAGGATCCAACCGTTGCTGAAAAAATTTTGGCTGACAGCCGTTTGCAAATCATTTCAGATGGAATTAAGACCAGCTCAAGGTTTGGTGAAAATTTTGTTCGTTGGGAAGCTATCTCAAAAGTAGAGTCAACCGAGGACCACATTTTTTTTTACACTACCCCGGAAACGGCCTTTATCGTTCCCCGAAGAGCTTTCATTAGCGACGAGGAATATAATACCTTCATCCTCACAGTTCGCGCACTCCAAAAAGGAGAAAAGGGTTCGGAGGAACCGAATCAAACGTAGACGCGGCTTCTTGCCGCGTTGTGTTGACAATCATGCAAATAAACTGCTTCCCCAAGCGACAACACCCGGTTGTCGCACCGACAAGCGAACCGCTTGTCGTTATGATTTTGGGTAACCGTTCACACCCACTGTAGTCGCAGGCTTTAGCCTGCGGATGGTCAAACCGCACCAGAGTGCCCGCCGCCAACCGCAGGCTAAAGCCTGCGCCTACACCGGCTGTCATTCGGGACCGTGAACAGTTACGGACATTGGTACGGAAGTTTACATGGTCACGGCCCCCTCCGACGCCGAGCCCACCGTGCGAGCGTACTTCGCCAGCACGCCGGCCTTTTCGCGCGGCTCCGGTTTGACCCACCCGGTTCTCCGCCGGGTCAATTCCGCGTCTTCCAGGGCCACCGTGAGCTTCTTGGCATCGGCATCAATGGTGATCGAGTCGCCGTTTTTGAGGAAGGCGAGCGGGCCGCCGGTCCAGGCCTCGGGAGCGACGTGACCGACGACCAGGCCGCGCGTGCCGCCGGAAAACCGGCCATCGGTGATCAGGCCGATCTGTTCGCCCAGTCCCTGGCCGGACAGGGCCGCGGTGACCGACAGCATCTCGCGCATGCCCGGGCCGCCGACCGGCCCTTCGCCGCGAATGACGACGATGTCCCCGGGTTTGATGTCGCGCTTCTGAATGGCGGCGAAGCAGGCTTCCTCGCCGTCGAACACGCGGGCGGGTCCGGTGATTTGCCGCTTCTTCAAGCCGGCAACCTTGGCCACCGCGCCTTCCGGAGCTAGGTTACCCGTGAGGATGACAATGTGGCCATGGGGGTGCATCGGCGCCGCCAGCGGCTTGATGACTTTCTGCGGGTTGGCGTAGATACTGGGTACTGGGGTCAGATTCTGAGCCATGGTCTGCCCGGTACAGGTAATTGAGTCGCCATGGAGAAGGCCGGCATCCAGCAAGGCCCGCAGCACCGCCGGCGTGCCCCCCACCTTGTGCAAATCGAACATCACGTAGCGGCCGGCCGGCTTGATGTCGGCCAGGTCCGGCACCTTATCGCTCAGGCGGTCGAAATCGGCCAGCGTCCAGGGCACGGCTGCTTCGCGGGCAATGGCCATTAAATGTAAGACGGCATTCGTGGAACCGCCCAGTGCCAGCACCATCGTGTAGGCGTTTTCCAGCGACTTTTGTGTGATCACGTCGCGCGGCCGGATTTCCTTCTCGATAAGACCCACCAGGATTTTGCCGGCCAGAAACGCTTCCCGTTCCTTGGCGGCGGATACCGCGGGATTGCTGGCACTGTAGGGAAGCGCCATTCCCATGGCCTCGATGGCGGAGCTCATGGTGTTGGCGGTGTACATGCCGCCGCAGGAGCCGGCGCCGGGGCAGGCCTCGCACTCGACGCGATGCACCCCCTTTTCATCGAGCTTGCCGGCCTGGTACTGGCCGACCGCTTCGAAGATGGACACGATGTCGATGTCGCTGCCGTCGGCGCCGGTGCCGGGCAAGATGCTGCCGCCGTAGACGAAGAGGCTGGGGATGTTGAGCCGGGCCATGGCCATGACGCAGCCGGGCATGTTCTTGTCGCAACCGCCGAAAGCCAAAAGGCCGTCGTGGTTCATGCCGCCGGCGACGATTTCCAGGCTATCGGCGATGACCTCGCGCGACACCAGGCTATAGCGCATGCCCTGATGGCCCATCATGATGCCGTCGGACGCGGTCGGCGCGCCGAAGATCTGCCCCACGCCGCCGCCGGCCCGGATTCCTTCACATCCCTTCCGCGCCAACCGGTCCAGATGGGCGTTGCACGGCGTGATGTCGCTGAACAGCGAGGCCACGCCGATCATGGGCCGGTCGAAATCATCGTCGTGAAAGCCCACGGCGCGGAGCATCGCCCGGTTGGGAGCGCGGCCCAGGCCCGCGGTAGTCAGTCGGCTGCGGCGCGGTTTGTCGGTTGGCATGATTATCTCCTGTTGACAAGTCTTAAGAACAATGACCAGGGTTCTACTTTTTTAGCCCTGATTCATTCCTGGTCCACCTTACCCGTTGGCCCCAGATGCTGGGGACCAGAGAGGTGCTGTCGCCGACTGCCAGTGAATGAGGCCTTTGGTATCAGAATAACCGGAACTTTTCAGTCTTTGCGGGGTTTTCTCAGGAATTGCCGGAAACTTTTAGAAGGGTGAAGATGCGCGAATCTTAATGAAAGTCTTTTCATTTATCTATTATCGCGGAGGTTTCGCAGGACTTTTCGTAGCCGATGCCCGTCCCAACCCGCGTTTCCTTTCGCCCCAAAACGCTCCGGTTTTTTCCAATACGAGGTTCATGTACTTTTTTTTCACAAATGCCCAGCACCTGAGGAGGTTCGCGGGAATGGCGCCATTTTTATCGCTTCTTCGCTGGTTCGGGTCCAGCACATATCGCCCTAACCGTTCAAACCGCCCTACTAG
>CAZFGM010000900.1:0-2700 GCA_964518515.1 uncultured Alcaligenaceae bacterium
GAACCGTCACGGCCAGCGGCCCGGACCGTCGGCTTTGGCGTTGCAGCTCTTTCCCAGGCCCGGCCTGCCGACCAACCTGGCCCTGGCCGGCACCCTGCCCCGCGCCCGCCACGATCTCGATCCCTTTGTCGGTTTTCTCGATGAGGTCGCTCTGGCCCGTGGCGTGGCCGTGGATGACAGGGGCAACATGAACGGCAGCATGGGTGTCGATATCGGCGATTACAATGGCAGCGGCTTACCCTCCATTTTCGTCACCAATTTCGATGGCGAATTCCACGCCCTGTATCAAAACCAGGGCAAAGGCGACTTTAGCTGGGACACCCTCGGTTCGGGAATCGGCGCCCTCGGGCAGCGCTATGTCGGCTTCGGCACGGTCTTTGTCGATGTCGATAACGATGGCTGGGAAGACCTGGTCATCACCAACGGCCACGTGGTAAAACATCCGGATAAAGCGCCTCTGCAACAACTCCCCGTCTTGCTCCGCAACTATGAACACGACGAAAAGGGCAAAAAAAGAAGAAAGTTCGAGGATATCACCCCCCAGGGCGGCAGCTATTTTCAGACCCCCCATCTGGGACGCGGACTGGCCGTGGGCGACCTGGATAACGACGGCCGGCCCGACCTGCTCTTCGCCAACCTGAACGAGCCCGCGGCCTTGCTCCGCAACGTGGCCCCCGAACGGAACTGGCTGGGACTGGAGCTCAAGGGCAAACCCCGCCGCCCGGGCCTGAAGGACCGCAACCTCACCGGTACCAAGGTGACCGTCGAAGTGGACGGCCGCAAAGTCACTCGCTTCCTCAAAAGCGGCTCCAGCTACCTGACCGCCATCGATCCCCGCCTGTTGTTCGGCCTGGGCGCCTCGACCAAAATCCAGCGCATTACCGTAGACTGGATCTGGGGCGATCGGCAAGAGCTCGACGGCGCCGCCTTCACTCCCAATCTCTATTGGCAACTGACCGAAGGCGAAGCCGGACCCAGGAAAAAGTGAGCCGCTATTCCAGTTAAAAAAACCGCGGAGAACGCGGAGACCGCAGAGTAATGTGCGGCCGCCGCCTTGGGCGCGGTTTTTCTTTTTTCTTGTTTCGTGGTCATTGCCAGCCGGTTTCAGGTAATTTATACTTCGCGCGGACAAATTGCAATTACGAGCCGTGGGTTTATCCCGCCGGGAAATGCCCGGCGGGCGGAACTGCGTCCAAGGTCCCTCCGCAAAGTATAATAAGGGAAACGTTTCAACGGAACCTGCTTATGACGGATGCCTTTACCCTGCGCTGGAAACTCGACCGCCCTTTCTTGCCGGCCAATCAGGCGGAGGATGTGTACACGCTGCTGACCATCGAGCCCAATCCGGCCGGGTTGACCGTGGCGGAGCGGCCGGGAATTCCCGTGCACCTCATCCTGCTGGTTGACGTCAGCGGCTCGATGGATTACCTCATGCGCCATGACCCCAACGCCAAGGCCGTGGGCGAAGGCGTTACCGAGGGACGCACCGCGCAAAAGGTGGTGTCGGATATTCCCAGCCGCCGCGAAATGGCCATCGCCGTCGTGCAAAAACTGGCCGAACGCCTGGGCAATGACGACCTGATGACCCTGGTGGCGTTTGACGACAAGGCCTACGTCCTGGCCCAGAGCCTGTCGCCGGGCAACCTCGACCAGCTCTGGCCGGCCATCAAGCGGCTGGGCGACGTGGGCGGCGGCGGTACCGCCATGGGCCAGGGACTCGAGGCCATTCGCCTCATCCTGGCCGCCGGCCCCGATCCGCGGCGCACGCGCCGCCTGGTGATCCTCACCGACGGCGAAGATCAGAACCCGTCCACCGCCCTGGCCCAGGCCCAGGACGTGTGCCGCCAGTTCAACGTGCCCATCGCCGCCTTCGGCACCGGCGAATGCAAGGTCGCCTTCCTCACCAGTGTCGCCAAGACCACCCTGGCCGGCTCCTTCAACCACATCCGCAACGAGATCGATGCCCAGCAATTCTTCCACCAGGTCGTGACCGGCCAGAAGAACGTCCAGGCCACCAACGTCGCCCTCAAGCTCTGGCTGTCGCCGGAAATCCACGTCCGCGAGCTGTACCGCACCCGCCCGGAAATCCTCTACGTCGGCGACCTCAAGCCCGACGCCCAGAACCAGGTCGAGCTGCGCCTCGAGCAAATGGAAGGAGGCAAGGCCTACGAATTTTTGTTCCGCTGCACGGCGCCGCCGCGGCAGGCCAACCAGCGCATGCGCCTGGCCAAGGCCACTTTGACTTTCGATCTGCCCGCCCTCGAGCGCTTGCGCGAGTCGGTGGAAACGAACGTCGTGGTGGAATTCACCGCCGACGAGGCCCGCGCCCGCGAGCGCTCCGGCGACGTCCGCCGCGTCCTGGCCCGCGCCGAGGTCCAGCGCCAGGTCCTGTTCGTCCAGGAAAAGGCCGACCTTTTTCACAAGAACAAGGGCAGCGACCGCGACAAGGCCGTCGTGGCCAAGGTCCTCGCCGCCTTGGTGCAGAAATTCACCGAGTTCGGCGATCAGGCCATGGCCAACCAGTACCGCAGGATGCAAGAGGAGCTTTTTCGCAAGGGCACCATCTCGCAAGACATGCTCAACCGCTCGCTGGCGGCGTCGTCGCGGGCGGAGGAAGTGATCGTCGCCCAGGATATTGATTTTTAGGCGAAAACCGGCAATCCGGGAGTGCAGGTGGTGTTCGCCAAAGCATATGCGTTT
>CAZFGM010000901.1:0-2688 GCA_964518515.1 uncultured Alcaligenaceae bacterium
ATTCCTTTACCAATTAAAAAGAAAAAAGTGGCAACAATTTCGTAGGGGACACAGGGCCCGCCAACACCAATCTCGGGGCCACAGCTCCCAGCCCAAGGACCAATCCCAGGGCCGATTTCTGGGCCGCAGCTCCCGGCAAGTTCAACTGCTCCCAATCCCTCAGTCCCAGGAGGACACTAATCATGCCATCATTCCAGGGAATGTTCGAGAAAAGCGGGGGTAAGCCGATTGTGTATCAGGGCAAAACCTTGCTCATGGTGGACGATTTTCCTACAGACAGAGCAAGGCGGTTCCGCTTGGTGTTCGAAGCATGCAACGGCAAATGGCGCCAAGGCGTCTCGTTGAAGATCAGGTTGAAGAACAGCAAGTTCCAGGTCCACGATGAGATTATCAAAAATCAAATTGTCCTGTGGCAGGACACCGCACCGCAGACTGTGGAGATTGAAATAATCGGCAAAGCGTCAACCATTGAAGTAAAAAATGTCTGGGACTTTGGCGATGGCGTTATGGAGTCCTGGCATAACGGCGCCGCCATGATCGTCGAAACGGTGCCCACCGGCCGCCGTTATCGCTGTAACGATGGAGATCCAGACGACGATTTTGACGACATTATTTTCCGTTTGGAACGCGTCAGTTAGGGCCGGTCAAACAGAAAGTACGGAGGAGGGAAGAAAGGTGGAGCGAACTCAGCGGACACCGGCCGGACGACCATGCCAGAAACGACCCCTTGCGAAGAGTTCCGGGCGTGAACCCTCCAGGCCCGCAAGTTCAAGGTCAATAACCAGGTTTTCAAGAAAAAAATCGTGCTGTGGCAGGACACGGCTCCGCAGACCGTGGATTTTGAAATAATTGGCAAAGCATCAACCATTGAAGTGAAAAATATGTGGGACTTTGGCGATGGAGTCATGCAGTCGTGGCACAACGGCGCCGCCATGATCGTCGAATCGCTGCCCAACGGCCGTCGTTATCGTTGTAACGATGGAGATCCAGACGACGATTTTGACGACATTATTTTCCGTTTGGAACGCGTCAGTTAGGGCCGGCCAAACAGAAAGTACGGAGCAGGGAACAAAGGTGGAGCGAACTCAGCGGACACGGCATATTCTGGGACATTCTCTATTCAGTTTAGGCGAAGCGGAGTTACATCGTGAGTATTGCAACAAGGCCTTGTCGACTAGCTGAAAAAACGGGTTGGGCGGAGACTAAAACTGTCGCAGAAAAGCTCCTTTCGCACTCGCAATCGGCTCGCGAGGTTGTTCAGGACTTCTGCCCGCTGGGCGCCAGCCTCGAGCTGGAACTCGGTAGCCAGTATTTTCGCAGTCGGGGCAGCAAGGCCTTTCTTAGTGACATCGTACCGGTACCGTTTATCATCAACAATGACGGAACGCTCTCTCGCAATGCGGCGAATCTCTTTTTCAACAGTCTTGTGGCCGCGGAAGAATCAGCGGAGTTGGACCCTGAGATATACGTCTTGGAACTTGGCATGGGCGTGGGCCTTTTTGCCCGCTTCTTTCTCGATACCTTTCGGGATCTGTGCCTGACGCATAACAAGGATTATTACGACCGGTTTTGTTACATCGCGGGCGACAATTCCCAGCGGATCCTGCTGGACCTCGGGCGGCACGGTGTCTTCGCTAATCATCCTGGCCGGTACCGGCTTCGCATGGTGGATGCCATGGAACCGGACAAGAACAGTGGTCAGTGGTCAGTGATCAGTGGTCAGCAAGAGCCAATCCAGTTTCGGGCGGTATTCTTGAATTACGTCCTTGATTGCCTGCCCGTCGCGGTGTTCCAGTTTGAGCAAGATCAGGTCAAGCAACTGTGCGTGCGGACCTGCGTGGCCCGCAACGTCAAACTCGCCGATTTCACGGACATGAGCATCGAGCAACTGCAGGTGAAGGCAAAATCCAGCAGCCAGCGCGACAAGGACGAGCTTCTTGAAGTTTATGGCCTTTTCGCCAGCGAGTACGATTATCAGCCTGTTGATGTGAAGACCATTCCATATGGCGAGTTTGGGTACGAGTACGGGCGGCGCTCGACCAAGCGGCTGCTCTTGAATCACGGGGCCATCCAATCTCTGGAACGTTTGCTGGGAATGGTGCAAGAAGGGGGCTTCATCCTGATTAACGACTATGGCCAAACCCAGATCACTTTTGATGACGAGTTCGAACACCAGCGCTTTTCGCTGGCCACGGCTGTGGGCCTGAACTTCCCGCTTCTAAAGGCGTATTTCACTGATGGACCCAAGTGCGAATGGGTCGAGCCCTTCGGGGAAGGCGCCGGCATCCATTCCCGTCTCCTTGGGCGCAAGCTGCATCGTGAGACGCGTGGCTGTTTCCAAGAGCGGTTCGGCAAACCGGCTTACGACCAGAGGCAGCGTGCCGAGCGTGTTGCGGCATAGCCGGTCTCCCTTCGAGCTGATCTTTCTCGATATTGGCTCGCTGGATGGCACGGCCGAGTATTTGGCCGGCATCCGCGACGCCACGCAAGTGCGGGTGGAGATCGTGCGGACGCAGACGGACCTGGGCATCCCCGAGGCCTGCACGGAGGCGCTAGCCCAGGCCCGGGGCGAATACGTCGTCCTCTTGAACAACGACACGGTGGTCACAGGCTCCTGGCTCGACCAGCTGATCGCCCTGGCCTCGTTCTCCCCCGCCGTCGGCCTGGCCGGCCCCATGTCCAACTACG
>CAZFGM010000902.1:0-2688 GCA_964518515.1 uncultured Alcaligenaceae bacterium
TGGCGTAACCGATCGGCTCGGGATCGCCGGGGCCGTTGGACAGGAAAATGCCGTCAGGATAATAAGCCAGCACCTGGTCGGGGCTGGCGGTGCCGGGGACGACGGTGACGCGACAGCCGGTTTGCACCAGGCAGCGCAGGATGTTCCATTTCATGCCGAAATCCATGGCCACCACGTGCGGCCGCTTGTCACCCGGATGAAGTTCCTGCGAGGCGAACGGGCTGATGAAGCCTTCGGACCAGCTAAACGGCTCGGGCGGCACTACTTCCTTGACCAGGTCGCGGCCGACGATGCCCGGACAGGTGCGGGCCTTGTGCACCAGGGCGGCGTCGTCCAGCTCGGTGGTGGACAAAACGCCGGTCATGGCGCCGCGGACGCGCAGCCGGCGCACGAGGGCGCGGGTATCAATCCCCTCCAGGCCTAGAATGTGGTTCTCGGCCAGGTAGGCGTTCAGGCTGCCGTGGGCGCGGAAGTTGCTCGGCACGCGAGTCAGCTCGCGGACGATGAAGCCTTCGACCTGGGGCCGGCGCGATTCGGTGTCCTCGTCATTGACGCCGTAGTTGCCGATGAGCGGATAGGTCATGGTGACGATCTGGCCCTTGTAGGAAGGGTCGGTCAGCACTTCCTGGTAGCCGGTCATGCTGGTATTGAAAACGACCTCGCCGAACGCCTCGCCGGTGGCGCCGAAGCCGCGGCCGGTATAGACGGTGCCGTCTTCGAGAGCAAGTTTCGCAGGGGGAGAAGGCATCAGAGGTCAGAGGTCAGAGGTCAGATCAGAGGTCAGGAGGATGTCCTCGGACGCTGGGCCAGGCGAAGGAGGACTGCCTGGGCCTCCCGGGTCAGGCGAGCTTCCGGCAGTCCGCGGGCGAGGGTTTGCAGCACCTGGCGGGCATCCGGAGTGCCGAGGTTTTCCAGGACTTCCAGGGCCCGCCAATTGCGCAAGCGTTGCTGGGCCAGCGCCGGAGTTTCCAGGCGGTTCAGCAATTGTTCGACGCGCCGGCGCAATTCCAGGGGCGGGTTTTTGGCCAGGGCCTGCTGCAAACCCGGTTGGGCGCCTTCGCCCCGTTTCTCCAGTTCCAGCATGGCCTGGCGCCGCCTGGCGTAAAGGGGATGATCCAGGTCCGCGATGAGTTCAACCACTTTCGGTGAAATGGCGTTTACCGGAGTCAAGCGCGTGCGCAAGAACGGCAGCGAATCCTCGGGCGCCGCCGTCAGGACGCGGATGGCCTGATAAGCCCTGGCGGCATCCGGTTGCTGCAGCTCGTTCCATGCGTGTTCAAGGGCAAGGTCCGAGAACCGGCCCTTGCCGGCGACGCCCGGCAGCTTACTGGTCAAATCCCACAGGCGAACCTGGCCGTCCGCGCCGGCGGAGGCGAAGGTCTTGCCATCCGGGGCGAAGGCAACGGCATAAATGGTGCCGGTATGTCCCGCCAGGGTCGCGCGTTTCTTGCCGCTGGCCGTTTCCCACAAATGAATGAGCCGATCTTTTCCCGCGGCGGCCAGGGTCCTGCCGTCGGGAGAATAGGCCAGCGTGAACAGGCTGGCGGGATGTCCCCCCGGCAACGCTTCCCGCGGTATGGTCGAGTCGGTCCCGTCCCGGAAGGGGACTCGGGCAGGCGGCGCCTCCAGGAGAAACCCTGATCCGCCCGCGGCATAATCCCACTGGCGAACGGTGCCGTTGTCCGCGGCGGCGGCCAAATGTTTGCCGGCCGGCGAAAACGCGACGGCGGTCAGCGTGGCTTGGCGGGCCCGTTGCCCCAGCGGCTGGCTCGCGGCCACATCCCACAGTTGCACCGTGTTGCCTTCTCCGGGAATGGCCAGGGTTTTGCCGTCCGGTGCCAAGGCGGCAAAGGGAAAGCGAGTGTAGGCCCAGCTCGCGAACTCGCGAGGTTCCTTTCCCGGACGCAGGTCCAGGAGAAGGGTTAAGTCTATCCGGCGTCAGCCAAAAACCGGGGCCTGGCGGACGGCCTGGAAATCTCTGCCGCCGCTGCTGGCGGAGACCACGGCCTGGCCGTCGGCAACAAATACAACGGCGGCGACGTCGCCGGCGTCCATAGCAGATCCGCTTCTGAGATGCAGGAAGCGGCGGAACTCTGCGCCCGTGGCGGCGTTCCACAGGCGCACCGTGTTGTCGGCGCTGCCCGTCGCCAGGGTCTTGCCGTCGCGGCTGAAGGCCACCGCCAGCACCGCGTCCTTGTGACCGGTAAAGCGCCGCAGCTCCTTGCCGCTGGCCACCTCCCATAAACGCAGGACCTTATCGCCCGCGGCAGTCGCCAGTGTTTGCCCGTCTGGGGAGAAGGCCAGGGCCGCCACAAATTCAGCATGAGGCAAACGCCGCCCTTCGGCCGGGGCGGGGACGGCAGGCAGTGATGCGCCAAGAGGGGAAATGCTCCCCATCAGTGCCAAGAGCGCGACGGGAATGGAATAGGGAAGGTAACGCATGGCGGACTCCTTGGGCCTTTCCTCATACTACGTCAGCGGAGACTCCGAGTTCGTAACGGATCGTAACATGGAAATTCTCAAGCCGGCAGGCGAGTCCGCGAGTCAGAGGTCGGAGGTCGGAGGAGGGGAGAGAAAAGGCGTTGGGTTTTGGATCATCGAACCCAACATTCTTCCTACTTCGGCACAACAGGCCGTTAGATCCTTGTGTTCATCCTCCGAGATGTAGCCGCAGTCTTTGGCGAAATC
>CAZFGM010000903.1:0-2683 GCA_964518515.1 uncultured Alcaligenaceae bacterium
TCGAGATTTCATATTTTTGATCTAAAAAGAGCAAGAAATCTACGCTTGGTTAAGGTCTAGTGGCTCGTCAATCTTCATTTGACGAGTTTAACCTTCGGTTCGTAGTCCCGGCTTTAGCCGGTTTTACCGCCTGAAGGCCTTCCGCGGACCCGCCCAGGGAAAAAACACGCATTCGCCGGATGAGCCACCAATTTGACCCATCTGCGACCATTGTTTGTGCGGGAAATTCCATTGTTTCGTGGTTGACCCCGGAGTATGGTGGAGATAAAAACGCGGCAGAAGGGAGCCGTGCCATGAGTCCCGATCGCCCGGTCCGGCCGACTGTTCTTCTGGTGGAAGACGAAGAATCGTTACGGAAGCTGGTTCAGATGGTCCTGGCGACCAAGGGCTACGAAGTTTTGGCGGCCCGCGATGGCGCCGCGGCTGTGGAACTCTTCCGCGGACAGAGCCGGCCCCTGTCCTTGTTGATCACCGACCTGTCGCTGCCGGACGGCAACGGCCAGCAGCTGGCGGGGCAATTCCGCCAGCAGCAGCCGGACTTGAAGGTGCTGTTCATCTCGGGCTATCCCGCCTCCATCGTCGTCGAGGCCGGCCGCACCGACGCCCTGAAAAAACCCTTCGCTCCCACCAATTTGCTGGAAGCGGTCGAAAACCTCTTGCGCTCGTAAACCGCCCCTCACCCTTCCCTCTCCCTCGTGGGTTCGCCCATGCAAATCGGGCAGGGGAAGGCTCCCCTTCGAGGAAAATAAAAAAGACCTCAGGACACCGTGGCTTTTCTCAAGTGGATCGGTCATAATCAACGCCAAGGTTTTTTTCTGCTGGAAACGGTTTCAATTTTGGGGGGTTTTTTATGTACCGGATTTGCCTTATCCTGGCGGGCCTCGTTTTTCTCGGTCAGTCCTTGCTGGTAGCCGATGACCTGGCCAAAACCAAGGAAACCTTATCCGTAACCCTCGGCCAGAAAGAATTCCTGGCCCAGGAACCGATCCTGGTCAAGGTGCACTGGCGGCACGCGGGTTTTGCCGGCCTGCCGGCGGCGCTGGGGGTGTATGAAACAAAGCTGGAAATATCGGTGCCGCTGTCGGGCCGGTTGCGCTTCGACGTCAAGCCGGCGGTCAAGCCGCGGGCCAAGGCCAAGCCGCTGCCGTTGGAAGAGAAGGCCAGCGCCCGGCACCTGCGACCCAAGCACCGGACGTATGATTTGCTCGAATGGTTCCAGTTCCCGGCCAGCGGCCAGTACACGGTCCAGGCCGTGGTCGAAAGCCACAGCAAGACCTGGACCTCGGAACCCGCCACGATCACCATTCGCCGGCCGGACAAGAAGGACGCCGAATGGGGTCCGGTGGATCGCCTGCACCACATTCCCTGGTGCAACTACGTCACCGACGCATTCTGCGGCGACACTTTCGACCTCGTCAAGCGCTGGCCGGACAGCAAGCTCGCTCGCCACAGCCATTACTGGAGCGGCCTGCACCAGCAGCACAAAAAGGAATACGACAAAGCCATCGCCAGCTTCCGCACGGTAGTCGAGAAATATCCCGATTTCGTCTTGGCCGACCATGCCCAGTTCGGCATTGTCGAATGCCTGGCGGCGCTGAACAAACCGGATGAGGCGAGAAAACGCAACGCCGTCCTGCTGAGCCGGATGCCGAAAACGACTAATTTGCGCGGGGATATGTCCACGGTACATGCCCTGAGCTTGCACTACTCCTTGAATGCTGTGAAAGCCGAAGCCGGCAAAGCGGAGGCTCCCAAATAATGTCGGTTGTTCACGTTTATTTGAGCAAACCAAGTGTTTATTTTTCACGAGGGTCCTTGACAGTTTTCAAAAAAAGTTGCACAAGCTTACCGATAAAGCGGGCTGCTGCAACGAAGAAAAGAGGAGGTGCGTATGCCTCAGCACGCTTTCAAGTTTCAAGCTGATGTCGGGCCGGACGGTAAAGTGGAATTGAACCTGCCCCTACCCCCCGGCACTCACGTCGAGGTCTTGGTGTTGACGCCGGACACCGAGCAATTTGATGATCTGGTACACGCCGCTACCAGTAGCACGAACTTCTGGGACAACCCTTGGGATCAAGAGGATTGGGACATTGCCTAAGCAGGGGGAATTGTTCTGATCCCGGTTCCTTTCACCGATCTGACTTCGACACGGCGTCGGCCGGTGATCATTGTTTCCAATGACGCCTACAATGCTGCCACTGCGGATATTGTGGTCGTGGCCATGACGTCGAATCCCGCGCCGGCGCCTTATTGTTTCACCATTACTTCGGCTGACCTAGCTTCGGGACAATTGAATAGGCCAGGTAAAGTTCGCGTGGATAAGATTTACACGCTTTCACAGAACATCGTTGTCAAGCTATTCGGCAAGGTGAAAAGCTCTATCCTTGACAGAATTCGCCAAAACCTTGCGGATCTCTGCAAAACTTGAGCAGGCTGTGAACGGCAAGACTTTCTGGTGGTAACCATGAACGTATCATCCAGAACCCCCGAAGGCGATCGTAACCATTGCCCGATCTGCGGCAACTCCCTTTGCCTGGAACCTTCTCGACCCCCTGGTGATGGCCCGTGCCCTTTCTGCGGCAGCCTTTTGTGGTTCATCATAGCAATTCCGATTCAAGTTCAGGATCGGGTCCGCGTTAAGGATGGAACGTTTTCAGGATTGGTGGGCCGTGTAGAATCGGTG
>CAZFGM010000904.1:0-2681 GCA_964518515.1 uncultured Alcaligenaceae bacterium
AGCGTCTCACCCATCCGGATTGACCGGTTTGGCCAATCGGCCAGTTCTCAGCAGGCCCGTCAGTTAATGGAATCCTTCTTGGTCTCTCCACTTCGAGATGGCATGTGCTACAATGGGGCGAGGTCAAGAAGATCCCGAGGAGGGTGGTTCATGCAACTGCGCCAGATGACCCAAGTCGAGCAGCAGATGACGGACGACTTTAATTGGGCGCAACATGCAGCCGAAGTCCAACACAACCCAGAACACTTTGGCAAGCTCGTCGTCATTCACCACCAGCGGATTCTCGCGGTGGGTCGGGATCGGCAAGCCATGGTGGCCCAGGCGGCCCAGAAAGCTGGAGTCCCGGGGGAGCAACTGGTGGTGGTTCTCGTGCCCCGGCCGGGCCTGTGGGAGACTCCGCACTAAGCTGCTCGTAATGCAAGGCGCGGAACCCGATCATGGTATCTCCCTCCCCTCTGTTCACGACTCCCGTCGATTGGTCGATCTTGCCAATCGCAGTCGGCGGTGTCGCCCTGCCGGTAGCGCGCTTGGAGGTCCCTCTCTTTCTTGGCATGGCTCCGCCCAGCCCGCAAAGCCCGCGGGACTTGTGCTGGCTGGATACCGGCGCTCCCATTTCCGTTGTGCCCTTTCATGTCCATCATCAGCGGCTGGCCTAGCGGCCGATTCCGGGAATCCGGACTACCTGGGCTGGACAAGCATGTGATTTGGGCCGTATTGACGTTTGGCTTACAACGGATCAGTCACCGTACCTTCGAGGCCCCTTCTCCTTACTTTCCAAGTTCCCTCAGAGCGACCCACCGGGCGACCTGGTGCCCGTTTTACTGGGGCTCGAATTCTTCCTGGCGCACCAAGCGGAATTCCAATTGTTGCTGCCGCCCCAACGTGGTGTTATCCGGTTGCCGTGAGGCTATCGTCCGGAAGCTGGATCTTGCGAAAAAGCGCGTTGGACAAAAAAACCCCGGGAGAAAACTCCCGGGGCCGTTTCCTTGGCAGGCCGAATATAGGTTAAAACTGGATGCCGACCGTCAAGGTCAAGCCCAGGAAGGACAGATCGCGCGCGGACCGGGAATTTAATTCGGGAAAGGTCGGGCTGCTGTCGGACGAATTGCCGGCGCCGAACCAAACCTGTCCCATGGCCCCGGCGGCGAGGAAAAGCCGGCAACGGTGAATCTGGCACCAGAATTCCACGCCGGTTTCCACTTCGCCGATGGGCAAGACGCCTTCCTCGGTAAAGGCGACCTGCGTGGTGCCGGCGGCAGCCCGCTGTTCGTAGCGGCCGAGCAGGACCGAGCCGCGGGTGATGCTATAAAAGCTCAGGTGGGCGCGGGGGAAAAGGCGGCGCAATTCCAGGGCGGCCGTGGGCCCGCCGCCGTGAAATTGGCTGAAGGAATTCAAGGTGGACACGGTGGCGCCGGCGGCGCTGGTCTCGGTATAGTCGTAGCGTTGCTGCAAGTTCGCATAGCGGCCGCCGCCGGAGCCGCGCAGCGACCAGCAGCCCCAGCGGAATTCCTGCTGGCCTTCGAAATCCGCCAGGTGGAAGAGCAGGGCGCTGGCGGCATTGGCCCGGTTGCCCGCGGCGACCCGATCGCTCAGGCCCAAGGGATTGGCAGTGAAAAGGTCGGTGCCCGCCGCTCCCGTCAGCGATTGCTCGTCATTCTGTGAATAATACATGTACCGGAGGCGCATGCCCCAGCCGCCGGCGCACTGGAACCCTACCTCGGCGCGGGGGGTGACCGCCCAGTCGTAGGCGAAATCGTGGAACCCTTGCACGGTTTGGCCGGCCGCCGTCGTGGAGGTCACAAATGCGGTATTATCGCGCCAGCGGGGTTGCAAGTACACGGCGCCGGCTTCGAAATAAAACCGGTGCAAATCGTCCCGGCAGCGATCGCAGCCCGAAAACCAGGACCGGGAACAGGCCGGGCCGTCGCCGCAAGGGTGGGAATCGTCCACGACTCCAACGACGGGGGAAGCCGGGTGGTGGCCCCGCGGACGGGACACGGTGTCGGCCGCCGGTAGGGAAGTCGGCGCGGACCAGGGCACGTCCACCGAGCGCGGCGGATCGGCCGGCGCCGTTCTTTCCGGAATAATCACAATCGGTTCCGGCTGGGCCGCCGGCGTCGCCGGCACTTGCGGCAACGGCCGGGCCACCGGGGTGGCCGGTGGGTAATTCACCGTGGTCGGGGACGACGGGTAGTAGACCGGCGCCGCGTAATAGGGGTTCGCATAAGCCGGGTATGCCGGTCGCGGATAGTACGCATACGGATTGTAGGGGTAATACTGGGCCGACGCGCTGCCGCTCAGGCAGGCCAAGGCCAAGACGCCAAGCGTGAACGGGCGCTGGGGTCGCATGGGTGATTTCCTTTCATCGGGTCCAGACGCCGGGAAAGACCTTCCGGTGGCTCTTCCCTTGGCAATGGGGTTGCAGTGGAGTGTCTGGAAGTCGCCCTTTTTCCCATTCGGCCCCCTCGTCCGGAAACTTTGCTGCCGCCGCTTTTGCTGGACCAAAGCGCGTGTCCGCCTCCTCGGACAACCGACACGGCGGGCAAATCGGGAGAAAAAATCATCCCCGGCCTCTCCGGATTTGCGGAACGGAGGGACAATGCCAAGCCCGCAGCCGAGCTTGGTGAGTGGTGAGGCCAAAAGCCCAGGGACGGCCGTCCCTGGGCTTTGAGCCCCCACTC
>CAZFGM010000905.1:0-2662 GCA_964518515.1 uncultured Alcaligenaceae bacterium
GCTCCGGGACAGCGCGGGGACAGCCGTCAGGGCCCTCGCCAACTCATTGGAGCGCAACCCCAGTTCGGCAGCTGCTGACCGGAGGTCCAAGGCCCTTTCATAATAGGCAACCAAGCCCGTGATTGACTCAGTCCGCGTCCATGTACCCCCAGCTTGCTCGACTGCTTTGCGAAAACGCTGGTTGTCTTTTTCGAACCAGTTGTTCAACGTAACTTCGGGTGGGTAGAGCGCCTTAATTGTTTCGAGTTCCTGGTTAGTGAACGAGCCTGGGTTTTTCTCCGCATGGAGTCGGACTTGATCCTGTTTCGGGATCAAACCTCGGGAGTGACAGGACATGCAAGAAATACCGTTTTGAACTGATCGGTCGGGGCGACGCGGGTCGCTGACAACATTAACCGGCGCTTTGTCCAGGCGCTGCCCTTTTCCGTCCATAAGCATGAACGCATTGAGACCATTCGGTAGGCTGAAAATAATCTCGCCGCCATCGGCCCGGAATCCTTTCTCGCCCCCAGCCCCGAGAGGGAAGGCAAAGAGATTACGATGGCCCAGGTTGTCGGCGAAATCGTAACTGCGCCAGTAATTTCCATACGGCGAGTTATGCCGCTCAATCAGCCGGTTGTTCTGCGAAATGCCTGACCCGTTAAATCCCGCCCGGGCGACCCGCTCCTGCCGGATGTTCTCAGAAACGTCGATGTGAAGTTGCTTCTCCAACTCGCGTTCGGTTTCAGGCAGTTGCAATATCTCGTGATAAAGGGGAGGACGTGAGGCATGGGCAACAAACCAATCCGCCCGCAAGAAAGGAAGATCCCCCCCAACGAGGTTGAAGCAATCTTGGGCTTTGGGGTGGTCCCAAAGAATTCCGTAAGGATACATGCCAATGATCTGTTTCCAGGTTTTCGCGCTCCAGCGGTAATCGCGGATGTCGAGACGAAAGATTGTCCGCGCGGGGTCCACGGGCGTCAGCTGGACGATCTCTTTGTTCCAGGACAAGCTATTGACAAGTTTGCCGAGCGCTGCCCGATAGGTGTTCAGCTCGTCGTTACCCAGGGCAGCGTTAGCGAGATGCGTAAGCGTGAAAAAGCGGGCGAACCGGCGTTCGCGCTCGGGGAGGTTCACCAAACTGGCATAAACATAATCGACGAGTTTTCCCGAAGTCACGAAGGGTAAGGGTGGCAATGCCTGGACCGGCGCTGGAGCCCCGGCTTCGATCCAGCGCCGCAAAAGGGCAACCTCGGCCTGGTTGGGTCTGCTCTTCTCTTCCTCGGGAGGCATTGCGCCGTTTTTCACGCGACGGTAAAGGCGGGACTTCTCAGGATTGCCTGGCCGGACGATGGTGCGTTCGATCAGTTTTCTGACATCCAGGATAAAGTTCATTCCTCCTTCTGCCGTGCCGTTTTCGCCGTGGCAGCGGTAGCAGTAAGTCTTGAACAGTTTTTGGGCTTGCTCCCCGAGTGGAGCCGGCCCGGTGACAACTTGCTTGTCAGCAGGGGGAGTGGCAGGCGGGGGAACGAATGAATTTCCGTCATCCTTTCGGCCGCCTTGTTGTAACAGGACACAGAGGATCCCACCAGTAAGGAGAACCCCAGCGCAAGCGACAATAATAACTTTCGGGTTTGGGTAAGGTCGGGACCTTTCCGCCCTCTCAGGTTTATTCTGCGTTGCCGGAGGGGGGTGGGGAACTTCAACCCGCTGTCCGCAGACGCGGCAGGCGAATTTGTAGCCGGCCTGCATGTCGGACACCGAATAGGAGTGCCGGCAGCAGGGGCAGCGAAAAAGAATCACAACTTCACCCTCAGCAACGGAAATTATTGTTCGCGGACGTCGAGAACAAACATACCCGTTTCGTTCCCTCCCAAGGCACTTGCGACAATTGTATGTTCGCCTGAGTTCACACACCGGAAAAGGAGCCTTGCGTTACGATTTCCACCCGAATCATCGTCACTGGCGACTTCTACCCCGGAGGGGTTGCGCAGGCGCAAGAACGCATCAAAATCAGTGCTTCGCAGGTCAATGATGTAGGTCTTGCCTGCTGTCATTGAACAAGGAAAAGCACGTTGCTCACCCTCAGCCATAATTCCATTTACCGGGAAACCGAATTTCAAGGCCGCCGGGCCAGCTTCAATCCTTTTCTTTAGTGACTTTGCGGCATTTCGGACCTTCGCATCTTTGTGAAATTCCAAGTCCTTCAAAAGAGGTGTCACCTTCTTGACCAAGGCATCCGTTGCCTCATTGCCGCACCTAACCAGAGCATTCCCAATCGCGTCAACCTGCGACAAATGGTGAAGCACCCGAAATTGATCGTTTGGGTTGTTGACCCGGTCAACAGCTTCTCCCAGAAAGGTAACAAGGTTTGGAATAATCTTTTTACGATGCTCGGGGCGTTTTTCGCCGAGCGCTCCAAGCAACGGAATGCCGGTTGATCTGAAAGGGTTTTCAAATTCACGCCCGACAAAGCGAGGGTCGAATGAAAAATTGGTCGTTTGGATAATGACTTGAGGTACTTCGGGCATTTCAGGTGCAATTATTGTCAAAGTAGTCATGTGTTCGTTGATTACCCGAATCAGCGTGGTAAAGTCCCACGTGGTGCGGCGGGTTCTTTCCCCTTCCAACGGGTGTAGTCGCCGTGGCATCGAAGGTTTTCGGGAAAAATCGCTGCTGAACG
>CAZFGM010000906.1:0-2660 GCA_964518515.1 uncultured Alcaligenaceae bacterium
CCCGCGAGAGCGGCCAGGCGCTCTCCGGCAAAAGTCTCCGGACCGCCGGCATGAAACAAGACCTCGCGGGCCTGGCGAAATTCATGCCGTCGGGGCGGTTCCAGATGAATACTGTTCAGGCGCGGATCGACCATGACGGACCCGTTAACCGGGGTTGCAGCTTTTCTTGTCCAACGATTTATATCTTCTCACACTGGGCCGTCAAGTTCAAGGAGTGAAAAACCACGCCAGGACAGGGTCTTGCGATCTGAGGAACGCCACGTTTTTTTCATCGCGAGTCCGCGGGGAACGACCCTGCCCACCTGTAATAGCGAAGCGTGTTATTCTGCATACGAGATTTCCAGGATTTCATAGCGGACCATGCCCATGGGGACCTTGATCTCGGCGATGTCGCCGATGCGCTTGCCCACCAGGCCCTGGCCGATGGGACTGGTGGTGAGGATTTTGTTTTCGTTGTAGTTTTCTTGCCCGGCGCCCACCAGGGTGTAGATTTCGATCTCTTCCAGGTCCAAGTCCTTGACTTTGACACAGGCGCCGAAAGCCACGGCGTCGGTGGGCAGGTTGTTGCGGTCGATGAGGTACGAATGGCTCAGACGAAACTTGAGATCGTTGATCTGGGCTTGCAAGATCCCCTGGTCTTCGCGGGCCGCGTGGTATTCGGCGTTCTCGCTCAGGTCGCCCATGTCGCGGGCCGCCGCGATGCGCTTGGCCACCGCCAGCATCTTGACGTTTTGCATGAGATCCAGATCGGCCTTGAGCTTTTCATAGCCTTCGCGCGTCATGGGTTCACGATCGGTCATGCGCAGTTCACTCCTGTTCTCGCCGGAAAAAAGTCGGCCAGGGCGACAGAACACAAAAACCGCAGCCGACCCGGGTACTCAGGTCCCTTTGGCGTTGCGGATGGAAAAACAAAAACGTTTCCTTTCCACGGAAACGCCCCCATCATCTTGGTCAACACAGTTGGTCTTGTAAAGAGGGATTTTATCCTGCCGATTATTTAATTTAGGGTGCACGACACAGGTTTTGTAACCGCATTTGCCGGAATGCGGGAGATTATGCCTGTGCTTCACCCGCATTCTGGCGAATGCGGCTACAAGGCGTGATTTCCTGGCTGTGCATCGCCTCGTTAATTTTTTCGCGCCGCCCAGGTCCAGTGCCGGTCGCTGGTTTGCCGGACGGTGTCCGGGGCCAAACCCAACCGGCCGACCAGGGACCGCACTTCGTCCAGGGTCAAGGCGGCCCGCAGGGAATCCGCGAACATTTGCTGCTGGTGGGCATTGGCGCCTTTCGCGTAGGTCTGGACCAGGTGACCGACGGCGGCGTCGGATTGGGGCCGCAACAGGTCGCGAACGAAGAACGCTCCGCCGGGCCGGGTCACCCGAGCCATTTCCCCCAGGACGCGAAACGGCTCGGGAATGTGATGCACGATGCTGTTGGAGATAACGGCGGCGAAAGTTCCTTCCGCCCAGGGCATGGTTTTGGCATCGACGCGTTCCAGGCGGATGTGGTTCTCCAGACCGGCACGGCGAACATTAGCGCGGCCCAGTCGAAGCATGTGGTCGGCCAGGTCGATGGCCAGCACGCGGGCGGCCGGAAATTGCCGGCCCAAGGCGATGGGGATCTGGGCCGTGCCGGTGCCCACGTCGAGCAGGACATCGTCGGCAGACGGGGTAAAAAAAGCAAGAAAGTCCGCGACAAAGACGCGATTGACCTGGGCATGGTCCATCGCGTCGTAGTCGCGGGCCTCTTCGGGCGAATCCATGACCTCGGGTTCAAGGACGCGGGGAAGCATGGCTTGGTGAGTGGTGCGTGGTTGAGTGGAAATTGGTTGGAGTCCCGGCTTGAGCCGGTTCGGAAGACCGCCTGAAGGCGGGACCCCAACATTTACCACTCGGCAAAATTAATTGGCCACCAGTTCCGGTTCCGCGATGCGGTTAACGGGCATGGCAACTTCGGCCCGGCGGCGGTGCTGTTCTTCCTTGAAGAGGGAGAGCAGCTCGACGCGGATTTCGTAGTTGCATTGCCGCGCGCGGTCCCATTCGCGAATGACGTGGGAAGTGGCGGGATTGAGGCCGGCCACGCGGTGCAGCCAGGTAATGCCCGCTTCCAGAGTCAAATGAGCGGTTTGCGGGTGGTTCCAGGCCACGTGCGTCGCCAGGCAACCTTGCGGCACGGCGCGGGTGAAACTGCCGTGAATCAGCAGCGGACTGTCTTTTTCCAAAAGCTCGATGAGCCGGGTCAGGCCCTCATCGGAAATGTTCGGCAGCCAAACCGAGCGCAATTCCTGAACGCATTCGGGGGTAAGCATAGGACCTCCTTCGAAACCTTCCACTGTCCGGGAAAATACCCGTGCGAACTCCTTGGCCGACCGGTGGGTTGAGGCCATGAAGCTTAAGGTGTTCTCCGGCTAGGAGTTAAGAAAAACAAGGGTAAAAAACCCCGCCGTTCGCGGGAGCGAAGCGGCGGGGCCGGAACAGAGAAGAGGCCAAATCGCACTAAATTCACAAAGGTACCCCACATACCCAGGGCTGTCAATATCTTTTTGCAAATTCTTCCGCCGCAATCTGGACAAAAACATTTATACCGCGTGCGGGATGGATTGGGACATTATTATAGGGGTAGGGAGGAGCGGTTGATTCGCTCCCCCCTCCCTCCGAACC
>CAZFGM010000907.1:0-2647 GCA_964518515.1 uncultured Alcaligenaceae bacterium
GGCTGGGGTCATTTCCGCGCTTAATTAACTCCGCGACTTCACATCGCTCACCCGTCCGTCGGGATGACGAAAGAAATGGACCTCATTGTCCTGACCGAATTCGTCCTGATATACTGCACGCGGTCGAAATTGAGAGTGCGGGTTCACCCGGGGTGGTTCAAGCTGGGCCACCCCGCCGCCAGTTGGCCAACAAGGCCGCTCAGGATAGATGCAAAACATGCCTAGGTATGACTTTACGGATCAGTTCCCTTGTTGGCCAAGTCAGTTTGATAGGCCAACAGGGGAATGAATCGCGGCCGCACCAAGTACCAATCAATCTTGCCCGCGCGAAGTATCTCACTCTTAATCTCTCTTAATCTTGTTCCTACTCGTCTTCCTAATCTTACTCTTCATCCTACTCTTTCTGGCACACCCCGGCCTGAGGCCTTCCCGCACCTTTTTCCCTCTTGACACCAGTCCGGATCGCCTTTATTTTCCGCCGCCTCGTAAATCACGATCCGGAAATAGCGTTGGCCCGGAGTGGGGGCAGACTTTGTCTGCCTGGCCGGGTCCGGCCCAGGGGTCTTGCCATGCGTCACACGATGGGGCTTTGTGTGGTTCTGATTGGTCTGGCCGGATGCGTTAATCCGCAGGCCCGCGGCAAGTCCCCCGAGGACATCGAGCGCGAAAAGGACCTGGACGTGCTCACCATCGGCGACGTGACCGAGGTGGCCGGCGTCCAGGCGATCCAGGTCAGCGGCGTCGGCCTGGTCACCGGACTGGACGGCAGCGGCGGCAGTCCCCAGGGCTCGTATCGCGCCATGCTCGAACGCCAACTGCGCCTGGCCAAGGTGGAAAACGTCAAGGCCATTCTCGATTCGCCCCACAACGCCATGGTCCTGGTCAGCGCTCTGCTTCCCGTGGGCGCGCGCAAGGGAGAAACCCTGGACGTGCAGGTTATCTTGCCCCCCGGCAGCTCGGCGGCCAGCTTGCGCGGCGGCTACTTGCAGTCTTGCGCCCTGAGCAATTACGAATTGACCAAGAACCTCAATCCGGATTCCCAGCGGGCCAACACGCCCGTCAAAGGCCACGTCCTGGCCCACGCCCGGGGGTCTCTGCTGGTCGGCCTGGGGGCCGACGACGAACCGGCCGAATTCAAAAAGGCCCGCATCTGGGCCGGCGGCGTCTCCCACATCGACTTCCCCCTCAAGTTCGTTCTGAAAAAAGACGCCAAGTACGCCAAGGTCGCCAACAAAGTCGCCGAACGCATCAACTTCATGTTCCAGGACGACGTCAAAAAACAACAAGAGGTCTGGCGCAACAAGCACTTGCTCCTGCTCGACGAAGTCACCGGGCAGCTCAACCACAAATTCGAAGAGGCCGGGCCGAGCAAGGTCACCGCCCGGGCCATCAGCAAGGACGTGATCTGGCTCAACGTGCCTTATGCTTATCGCCTGAATGCCGAGCGCTACGTGCGCGTGGCGCGGTTGACGCCGGTGCAGGAAACGGCCGAGCAGCGCGGGCGCTATCGCGGCCGGCTGAAAAAAATGCTGCGCGAGCCGGCGGACACCATCCGGGCCGCCTTGCGCCTCGAAGCCCTGGGCAAGGAAAGTATTGCCACGCTCAAGGAGGGATTGACCGACCCGCATCCCCTGGTGCGTTTCGCCAGTGCCGAGGCCTTGACATACCTGGGCAGCACGGCCGGCTGTCAAGAGCTGGGACGCCTGGCCGAGCGCCATACCGATTTGCAGGCCTTGTGCCTGAAAACCCTGGCCAGCCACAACGAGGCCAGCAACAAGGAAACTCTGGTCCGGCTCCTGGATTCGCCCAAGCCGCCGCTGCGCTGCGGCGCTTTTCGCGCCCTGCGCTGGATGCGCGAACCGGAAACCAGCCCGATTCAGCGCCCAGGCGACGAACCCGCTTTCCACATCCATCGAGTCGCCCCGCACGCGCCGCCGCTCGTCAATTTCGCCCTTTCCCAGCGCGCCGAAATCACCCTCTACGGCGGCAACCTCGTGCTGCTCTCCCCGGTCAAGATTCGCTCCGGAAAAGTACCCGACGCCTTCACCGTCACGGCGGAACCCGGCGACGACCGCTGCACCATTAGCCGGTTTTTGGCGCGGGAAGACCGCGTCCTTACCCTGCAATCCACGTTGCGGCTGGAAGACGTCCTGCGCACCATGGCCGAACTGGGCGCCCAGTATCCGGACGTTGTGGATTTCCTCCGCAAAGTCGGGGACTACGGCTGCCTCTCCTGCCGGGTGACATTTGATTCGCAGCCCGAGGAAGTCTCCCCGGAACAGCTGGTGGAGAATGCCCGCGACCCCTATTATTTGAAGGAACCGGCCCCCGAAGATCAGCCTCCTCCGCCACCGGTAACAAGGTGATTATCGGCGTGGTGACTTTAACCCCCTTGTCAACCGTCTTGCCCCAGAAGATCCAACCACGCTTCCTCGAATACGGCCAAGGCATCAGGCCGCGACGGCGCATGGGTCAAGTTCTGGCCTTTGGCAGCAGCGGCAAAGACCCGATCCAGGCTGGCGCGGTCCAGCCGGGGCGACGCGTCCCAGGTCATGGCGGCAGCGAGTTGGGTTGGGGTCTCGAGGATTGCGCTGGTGAACTGCGCCAGGAACGGCCCGGGCGACGCCGTCAACGGAGTTGCCGCACC
>CAZFGM010000908.1:0-2645 GCA_964518515.1 uncultured Alcaligenaceae bacterium
AAGTTGTTTCGCGCGGGCAACAAATCTCGGGCTGGGCGGCGGGCATGCATCCGGACGATAGAATGAACCCGAGATTTGAGTGACCGACAGGCGAGCCGAGCGACGTAAGTCGCCGGGTTGTGGATCTTTAATGAAATGCCTCAATTTCGGCCGCGTGCAGTATAAAAGCGGTCGTGCTTCACCTTCCATAATGGGATTTCACCATGCGTAAACTCATTTTCGTTGCCCTCTTTGTGGCGCCATTCCACCTCCATGGCCAGGACTCCGCCAGCAAGGAGAAAATCCAGGGCCTGATCCAGAACCTGCAAAGCGGGGACGCCAAGGTCAAGCTGGCCGCGGCGGTGGCCCTGGCGGAGTTCGGTCCGCGGGCCGAGGCGGCGGTGCCGGCCCTGGTCACGGCCCTGCAAAACAAGCACGAGGACCTGCGCCTCAATGCCGCCATCGCCCTGGGCAAGATCGGCAAAGCCGCCGTGCCCGCCGTGGTCAAGATTCTGGCCAGCAAGGATGAAAACGATCGCTACTACGCCATCTGGACGCTCGGCTGGATCGGTCCGGACGCCCGCGGCACGGCCATGCAGGTCATCCAGGCCCTGGCCGACAAAAGCGACGGCGTTCGCCGCAAGGCGGCGTACACCCTGGGCCGGATCGCCCCGGAAGCGGACACGGCCATCCCGGCCCTCATCAATGCCTTTGCCGACGCCAACGCCGACGTGCGCCAGGCGGCCGCCGAGGCCCTGGCCAAGTTCGGCGCCCAGGCGGTCAAGCCGTTGATCGGCGCCTTGCAAGATGATTCGGTGACCATGCGCATCGAGGCGGCCCGCGCCCTGGCCAAGATCGGCCCGGACGCCAAGGACGCCGTTGGCAATCTCAAATCCCTCCTGTTGGGCAGCGATGTGAAAGTGTCGCAGGAAGCCGCCGAGGCCCTGAGCAAAATCGGCAAGGCCTCGATTGGGGCCCTGACCGAGGCCTTGAAGCACGAAGGCGCCGACATTCGCGGCCGCGCCGTTACCGCCTTGGGCAAGATCGGCGCCGACGCCGTGCCCGTCCTGGTCGATGCCCTGGCCGACAAGCACGTCGATGTCCGCCAGCTGGCCGCCCATGTGCTCGCCCCGCTGCGCATCAGTGACAAGATGGTGGTGCTGGCTCTGGCCCACGCCGTGCACGATGCCGATCAGGCCGTGCGGCTCAACAGCCTGCGGGCGTTACAAATGCTGGGGGCCGGCGCCAAGCTGGCCACACCCAAGCTGCTCGAAGCGCTCCGCGCCAGCGAGGGCCAGGTGCACTTGCAAATCCTGTACGTGTTGCAAAACCTGCCCACCGAGTCGGACAAGATCGTGCCGGCCGTGGCCCCCTTGATCAAAGACGCCAACGTCCAGGTCCGGGGATTCGCGGTCTACGTGCTGTCGGTCCACGGCCAGCCGGCCATTCCGCACTTGATTACCGCCCTCAAAGACGCCGACCTGGGCGTGCGCATGAATGCCGTTAATGGATTGCAGCGCGTCGGCGGCGACATCAAGGAAGCCTTACCCGCCCTGGTGCCCCTGCTCAAGGAAGGGCAAAGTTATCACCGCCGCGCCGTGGTTATGACGCTGGGCAAGATCGGCGCGCCGGCCGTGCCGCACCTGATCGGTTGCCTGAAAGACGGCGACGCCTACGTGCGCGCGGGGGCCGCCGACGCCTTGCGCGCCATCGGCCCGCCCGCCAAGAAAGCCGTCCCCGTGTTGCTCGACATGGCCCTGCAGGAACCCCAGGTGTATTATCGCCGCACTGCCATCTGGGCCGTGGCCCAGATCGAACCGGAAAAGCTGACTGACCTTTATGCCACGGTGAAGAAAAACCCGAATGAGAAAACCCGCCTTTACGCCTACCAGGCCCTGGTCGTCCGCGGCGTCCCCATCCCGGCCAAGTTGGCCGTGCCGCCGCTGATGGACGCTTTAAAGGACGCCTCGACCAAGGTTCGCCTGCTGTCCATCCAGGGCCTGGGCAATGTCGGCGCCGACGCCAAGGCGGCCGTGCCCGCCTTGACGGAATTGCTCAAGGACCCCAACCAGAATATTCGCTCACAGGCCCAGGCGGCGCTGAAAAGAATCCAGGGAAAATAGTAACCATTCAGTCTCCCTCTCTCTGGGGTGGAAACAGAATAAGGTGGATTTCCTTACATGTTTGCAGCGCCTAATGTTGGAAGGAAATCAACCGAATTAATATTGTTATGTCCCGGAGGTAGTCCGTTGGCTACCGATCAACAACTCGGCGATCTCTGGCGGCGTTTCGAGCCGCCCAGTGTCGAATTGCCATTCTGGCGGAACACTCCCAGCGGCAACGGATTTCGCTCCTACGGAGGCGGCGACGCGGTCCTTCAAATCAACGGCAATATACTCCGACTGGCTATCCGCTGGCCCCGTCGTTTCGTGGTCGTATTCGCGTCTCTCTTTCTTCCAACATTCGCCGCAATCGCATGGTTCATGATTCCCGAGAACGGACCGCGACTATTCTTCACCATCGGTGGCCCCTTCGCCGGTGCCATCGCGTTCGCCATGATCTATGCATTAGGCGACTACCATGAACGCCTGGGCGAATACTTGGTCATTGATCGAGCTGCCAAGAAGATCCGAAAGGAATGTCTGACGTCAAACTGCGACAAGCCA
>CAZFGM010000909.1:0-2642 GCA_964518515.1 uncultured Alcaligenaceae bacterium
TGCTTGAGGTAATCGCGGGCGTTGGCCTCGACCTGCTCCGGAGTGAGACGGGCGCGGGTCTGATCGCGGCCGGAGGGGTCGCCGACCAGGGCGGTGTAGTTGCCGATGATCAGCACCCCCTGATGGCCGAGCTCCTGGAAGAGGCGCAGCTTGCGCAAGGGCACGGTGTGGCCCAGGTGCACGTCGATGCCGGTCGGATCGATGCCGTACTTGACGCGCAGCGGCTTGCCGGTCTGGAGGCTGCGCTCGAGTTTTTGCCGCAGCTCGTCCAGGGGAACGATCTGTTCGGCGCCGCGCTGGATGAGGGCGAGTTGCTCGTCAACGGATTTCACGATGAACCTCCCTGGAATAAAACCATCCATCCTTGAGAAAATACCAAATTCCCAGGGAAGTTCGAGGGGGAGACGTGGAAGGGGAAAAACTTGTTTACGTTTAGCGCACGCTTGGCCTTTGCAAGCGTAGATTCCATCCTGCAAAGGTCACGCGAACGCTAAACGTAAACAGGCGTTCGTCGAAGGTCACGAGAACATTTGAAACTTTCCCGTGGCCTCGAAGGCGCTCTTGTGATGCTCGATGACCGGCTCGCGCTGGTTGGCGGGCCAGCTGATGACCAGGACGTCGAAGCGGGCGGGTTGGTTCAGCAACCGTTTTTTTTGCAAGAAAGCCAGGGCCAGGCGCGTGAGGCGGCGCTGCTTCTCATCATCCACGCTGGCCGCGGTTTTCTCGACTTTTTCATCCTCGGTCGAGCGGACTTCGACAAAGACGATGGTGGTTTTGTCGAGCGCGATCAGGTCGAGCTCGCCGAGCGGGCCGGAAAAGTTGCGGGCCAGGATGCGGTAGCCCAGCTTCTTGAGAAAGCGGGCGGCTGCGCGCTCCGAGCGGGTGCCGAACCAGCGCCGCCACCAGGGCTTGCCAGTGGAAGAAGACATGCAACCCCTTTATCTCCGGGCCGTCCAGGGACCGCTTTTCAAATCCTTTTTGCCATTCTATAATTATGGCATTCAAGCCAAGGAGACCCAATGAAACTGGAAAACGTTCGAGTCATGCATCAGGCCAAGCCTTTTCAGCCCTTTCGGGTTTTCATGGCCGATGGCCGGTCCCTGGACGTCAATCATCCAGAAAACCTGGCCTACGCCGAGGGGGGAGACTATTTGGGCATCGCCAATCCCAAGGGTTTCCTCGAAATCATCGATGTCAGTCTGGTGACCCGGTTAAAACCTCTGGACGGCAAAAAAAACAAACGATCTGAAAAATAATTTTCGCCGTAGGCGGATTTTTAATCCGCCCAGGACGGATTGGAAATCCGTCCTACAATTTCCCGGGGGCGATTTCCTTTCACCCATCATTTCCTATAAAACCGCAGCACCGTCGGATCGCGGAAGAAAATGAAGTTCCCCGGCGGATTGCCGAACGGCGAGTTGATGGCCAAAACGGCGATCTGGAAAGTCTGGCCGGGCTTGGCGCTGTCGGTCAGCTTGACCTCGTTGGCCGTGTTGAAACCACTGATGGCGCCGCGGCCCGACATGCCGAAGGCCAGGTCGATGCCGCCGTTGACCCAGATTTCGCCGTAGTCATCGACGGTGGTGCGGAACCAGACGGCCGAGCCGGGCACCTCCGTATCGCCCACCTTCTCCGGAATGGTCACCTGGATGCGGTACCAGGCCATGCTGAACTTGCCCGGGCCGTAGGTCTTCTTGATCAGGGCGGGGTCCTCGAGCACTTCCCACTTGCTGTCGTCGAACTTGCCGTGCGCCTTGGGCTCGATGCCGTTTTTCTTGGGCCCGGCATGCACGGTAATGAGATGGCGGCGCCAGGCGCCTTTGACCAGCTCGGCGCCGTCCTTGTTGGCCAGGTTGATTTGGGCGACCATTTTGCCGGCGGGCGGCGAAGCGGTCTTGGGTTTGTCGGCGCCGCCGCCCGGAGCATCCGGCGAGAAAAACTCCAAATTCGTGGGATTGCGCAAGAAGATGAAGTTTCCCGGCGGATTGCCGAGCGGCGAGTTGATGCCCAGGACGGCGATCTGGAAGACGTCGCCCGGCTTGGCGTCGCGCGTCTTTTTCTTGCCATTGACTTTGTCCAGTTTTTGCAGGCGGACGCGGTTTTTGGTGTTGAAGCCGCTGACGGCGCCGCGGCCGCTCTTGCCGAAGGCCAGGTCGATTTTGCCGTCCACCCAGATTTCGCCGTAATCATCGACGATGGTTTGGAACCAGACGGGGCCGCCGTCGAATTTCTTGCCGCCGACCTCGTCGGGAATGGCGACCTTGATGCGGTACCAGCACCAGCAGTAACCGCCGACGCCGCGGCCCTTGCCGAGCGTCTCCGGTTTGAGGACCTCCCACGCCGAATCGTCGAACGGGCCGTGGGCCTTCGGCTCGATCTCGTTTTTCAGGTCGCCGACGCCGGTGGTGACCACCGCGTAGCGCCACTCGCCCTTGACGGCCTCCACTCCCTTGGACGACATCAGGTCGATCTTGCCGATCAAGCCCTCCTGTGCTCGCGCGGCCGGTGCCAGAACGACGATGGCTGCCGCCACCAAAATCCAGGTAATGCGCTGCATGTTTCCCCCCTTGCGGTGAATTCACGGTGTTGATCCAGGCGGGGACAGCGTACCACTTTTACGCCCAGATGCCAGGAAATTCTTG
>CAZFGM010000910.1:0-2635 GCA_964518515.1 uncultured Alcaligenaceae bacterium
GGCCAGGAAGGAAAAATCCGCCGAGAACGGCAAGGGGCCTTCGCTTATTTAAGGATTAGCCGAACAGGGGAGAAGCGCTTTTAGCGCGAATATTTCTATCTTTGGTCACTACGTCACCGACATCCTGGAAAGAATGCCATGGCCGACCTTACTTTTTATCAGCACTTTCGCATGGACGGCGCTCTGCGCACGGGAATCGAGCTCCACGACGCCACCGTCTGGCATCGTTTTCGCAAAGGAAAAGGACCTGCCGATCCGGTGTTGCGCTGGTTTGTGGATGTGCGTTGCCAGGGCCGCAAATTGCCGCAAACCCCAGAAGATGCCCGGCAATGGTTCCTCGATAATGCGGGGTTGTTTCACCAGGCCTTGCGGCAGCTGGCCGATGAACTCCAAGGAGGAATGGAACCGGATGTCTGGCCCTACAGCTGGAATGTGCCGAAACCACCCGCCGGAGTTAAAATAACCATTGTTTGTTCGGTCATGAAACGCCTTGACTCCGTGGAAATCGGCCGCGTTTTGCGCGACTTGGCCGAACAATGGGAAAAGCGCCTTGGGGAATTGCGGATCCATGAAGCGGTTTCCACATGACCCGGCTCAAATTGATATTGGATACCAGCATTTTGATTGGCCATTGGCAGCGGCGCCGCAAGGAGTCCCGCAGGGAAATCAAATCCCAGGACGTAATGGCCTGGGCAAAGGAATTGATCGATCTTTATCAGACCAATGCCATCGTCACGCCGGTTTATGTGGAAATGGTCGCGGGCGTCACAAGTTCCTTCGAGTTAAAGTTAACTCGGGTTTTTCTCAGCCAATTTCAAACCATGGATGAAGGAAAAACTCTTCCCCAGGATTGGGCTTTGGCGATCCAGATGGCTCAAAGAATCCCCGAGAACAAGAAACCGAGGAATTTGGGCGACTGTCTGATCCGGGCCATGGCCAGGCGTCTTAAATACGAAGTAAAAACTTTGGATAAGAATTTCCCCCGTTAACCCATCAGGGAAATTTTTGCCTTCCCGAACCCCGAGGCCACGGTTTTCATCGGTCTTATAGCGAAATAAGGAGCTTCCATTGGATGCTGGGAAATTCTTCAGGAGTTTGCCATGAAGTTGATAGTCAAGCGATACGTTCTTGTCATTTTCGCCATCCTTTTGGTTTCCGCCGCATTGGCCGAAGAGGACATCAAGCCCGCTCAGGGCCAGGAGGTTTCCGCCAAAGCCGTCACCATTAAAAGCGACTCCTTCCTGAAAACCCCCGCCGGCCTGGACTAGACCTCCTTTAGCCGACCATTTTGAGAGTTGATGTGGTTTCCATCTTCGCCCTTTGCCGACTGCCCCTCGGGCGGCGGCAGGAACAACTTGTGTCCCCACAAGCCGCACAAAGCCCCGCACAACCCCGCCGCCAGGCCGCCGCCCAGGGCGACATACAAAGTCCAGGTCCACACGTCGCCCAACAGAATTCCCAGAATGAGCCCGTCCAGGCTGGCCACGGCGGCGCCAATGAGGAAACCAATCAGGAAACCGCGCACCGGTTTGGCCATCAGCGCGCCTCCCCTGCTGCGGGCAGCAGCGCCCTGACGGCGCTCACAATCGCTTCCCGATCGGCCATGGCCCCCATGCCGACGTCGTCGCAAGCCAGGCGTTTGCTTTGCGGCGGCACAACGCGAAGGGTGGAGGAGTGGCCATTGATCCAATCCACCAGGGGCAGCAATTCCAGGTCGGTCGGCAGCGGCTCGCTCACGGCTTCGGCGGCCAGTTGCCGCAGGTGCCGGCCGGTGAAGGGATGTTCCCACATCAGCGTATTCATGGCAGGCGCCAGGATCACCGGGCGCGTCCGGTCCCAGGCCCGCCAGACGCAGGTGAGGCAATTATCGGCCAGGCCATGGGCCAACTTGGCCAGAGTGTTGGCGTCCAGCGGGGCGATCAGGAAAATATCGGCCCAGCGGCGCAGCTCGATGTGCAAGACTTTGTCGGAGCGCTGGTAGCCTCGGTCGGGCCATTCATCCTCATCCACGCTGACAACCTGCGGATTGCGCTGGGACTTTTGTGGATCGGCGGGATCGAGGGCGGCCGGATCGAAGAAAAACAAGGAAGCCCGCGTGGCCACCACCTTGACGCTGTAGCCGGCGCCCTGGAGCGCTTCATACAGCTGGGCGGTGTAGATGGCCGCCACCGAGCCGGTCACGCCGACAAGCACGTTAGCCATGCGTTCGCTCCTGGTATTTGCGTTCGACCTCTTCGATGAGCCGCTGGGGCAGGGCCCGCCGGCTGACGCGCTCGTAGCCGCTACCGAGCGGGCCGAGAAACGCATAGGTGGCGGCGCCCTCCAGCGTGTTGGCCACCATCAAATCCGCCCCCGATTGCAGCCGCGAACGTTCGGCGATGTCCAGCAGCTGGTCGTCGCGGACGCCGACCTCGAGCTTGAATTTCACCAGCACGCCGGCAAATTTCCAATCGCCCCGAAAATAATCGACCAGCTTGGGCGTGCGAACCAGGCGCAGCCACAGTTCCGGTTCATCGCTTTTAACTTTACCCGCCGACCGATCTTCCATTCGCGGGGATGCGGAATTTTCCGCTTCCCAGACATCCCGATCCGGTTGAAAGCGCGTCCCCGGGGCGGGAGCGTAAATACCGCCGGC
>CAZFGM010000911.1:0-2631 GCA_964518515.1 uncultured Alcaligenaceae bacterium
ACACTATGCTAACCCAACGGAGGCAATTTTCCAATTTCAACTGGGGCGAAACACTGTTTTGACAGCGCCTTTGGTGATATATTCCGGAAAAGCTTCGGCAATTTGAATATAACGAAGATCCGAGGCATAGAGAATGCCGCCGTTTTCCACATACTTTCTCAAGTGGGGGCCGGTATTATCCTGATCCTTTAATAGACGGCACGTCAGAAACACAACATCAAAGTTGGCCAGTCTATCAGCATTTTCCAGGTCACGTTCCCTAACTGGCTTATGGCCATACCCCAAATTATTTAAAAAGCGGCCCATATCATCATAAGTGTCTAAATTTAGTGTCTTTTTTGATAAGGGGTCCCAATATTCATATTTGGCCTCTGTGACACCCAGGCGCCAGGGTTTTGCCTGAAGCGCTTCTTTGTCTCCGCTTCGGTGGATCCGGTAAGTAAATTCTTTATCCTTCATAAAGTTGCCCGGAATGAAATAACGGGGTTTGCCATCGTCCGCCTGTTTTCCCGAGGAAGAGGTGGGTTTATCGTTTGGCGGCAAGGGGTTTTCGGAGTTAATGAGTTTTTTCGGCATCGAGCGCCAGGACCCCTCGGTTTCTTTAGCCAGTGGGTTTGCCTCGGGGACCGGGGGTTTCCGGGGAGGACCTGGTTTTTCCCATAACTTTGGGTCCATTAATTTGTCGAAGTTTCGGCCTGGTGGCAATTCTTTTTTTTCCGTCGATTTTTTTCCTTGCGGCTGGGTAACTACAGATGTTTTCTCGATTGGTTTTTCGAGAGCATCGTTCTTGAAAGCAGCCATAGGATTTGTGCGGGATATTTCTTTGTTGAGAAGAAAAAAACCCGTTGCGAAGGTTGCCAGGAAAAGAAGAGCAACGACGACTATCCATGTTCGCCTGGTCCTTGAAAAGGGAATGCCTTGGAGGTTCCCGCATCCCGGGCATTTGGTGAGTTTTCCCGCAATTTCCGGCAAGGCCCAGAGCCTTTTGCCGCAGGGACAAGTCCATTGGATTTTCATGGCGAGATCCTCCGGGAAAAATTTGGATTTCTACGGTCCTTGGCCACGATCGCAAGGACTATGATCGGCCTTGCTGGGTTCCCTTCCAGGTCACGATGGACGTAAACGAGCCGGAGCCGCTTCCTGGACGCGGCGTTCGTGGTTCCCCTAAGGGTTGAACTGGTCCGCTTACGAAAAACGTGACAGCTTTTTTTTGAAAGGGCAGGCTACTCCCACCCCAGGCCGAGGCTGGCCAGGCGGCGCTGGACTTCCGGCAGGTTGGCGGCGAAGACGGTGCCGTCGCGGGTGCCCCAGACGAGCAGGTTGCCGGCGCGGTTGAAAAACGCCGGGTAGGGGGAAACAACGTGATCGATGCCGAACGTGACCAGAGGGGTCTTGTCGCCGACGCGACGCAGCGACAAGCCGAAGTGATCCCCTCCACGCCAGTCGGGGCGCACCCAGAGTTGAGCCTTGGGGCCCAGGCCCTGCGGCAGGCCCGGATCCGGGAACGAATCGAAGTTTCCTGTGGCCAGTTCAAGAAGACCGAAACGATTTCCCTGTTCGGCCCAAGCCAGCCATTTGCCTTCGGGATCAACCGCGACGGAATAGGGTGCAGGCCTGATCTTTCGGCTCCTCAGTTCCTTGCCGTCCAGACTGGAAAAAACTTTTACGAACAGGGACTTGTCGCCTTTGCCAAAACCCTGCGCTACAAAGAACTTGCCCTGGGGGTCGGCGGCGCCGAGGGCAACGTACTCGAAATCCGGAATATCCGCCAGCTTCTTGGTCTTGCCGCCGTTCTCCAGCGAATAGATTCGACAGATATCCGGGTTCTTCCCGGCCGCGTGATCCTTCGCCTCGTTGTCCACTTCCCACCGGAAAAGCAGCAGTTTTCCGTCGCCAAACGCGAGTTGATCGACCAGGCCCTGGAAGAGGTTCCATGAGTCGGTGACCTTCCCGGTCGCCAGATTCCAGCGCACCGCCTTTCGGCCGGAGGCGAAGATCAAGTCCTTCTGATTGGGACTGAAAGCGAGCGCGGCGTTGTCCGACGACCAACCCGGAGGGGGCAGGAAGATATGCAAAAGCTTGCGGGTTGTCAGGTCCCAAACGGCGACTTCCCAGTTGTTGGACAAGGCCGCAACCTTGCCGCCGTCCGGCGACAGGCACAGGCGCCGCAGGTCGGTTTGCAACCCGCGCAGCGGCTCAATCCCCCGGCCGTACTCCAAATCCCAGACCCAGACCTTGACGCGGCCATAGGGATAGTTTGGATTGCCAACGGTCAGCTTGCTGCCGTCCCAGGAAAAGGCCAGGGCGGTGCCGAAATCGAAGCCACCGGGGATCAACAGCAGTTTGCCGGTGTGCACATCCCACAGACGTACTTCTCCTCGAACGGAAGAGGCAAGGATGGAACCATCCGGGCTGAAGGCCAGGGCCATGACGTCAAAGCCTGGACTCAGGATTCGCGACACGGGGATGGGCGACATGATCTCCCAGATCACAATCACGCCGCCGGAATCGCCCGTGGCAAGCACCCAGTCTTGGCCGGTGCCGGCCGCGCGGGGGTTACGGCCAAAGGCCAGCGCGGTGATGCGCAAGCGACCCGGTTTGAAGGTGGTCTGCGGTTTCGCCTGGTCCATG
>CAZFGM010000912.1:0-2619 GCA_964518515.1 uncultured Alcaligenaceae bacterium
TTCTCCGGCTCATAGCGGGCGCTGCGGTAGCCGGCCTCGTAGCCGCCCTCGTCGTAGCCGCGGCGCGTGGGGATGTAACCTTGGGAGCCGTTGGTCAGGCCGATGGTCCGCGTCGGACGGAAAGGAGAGGCGGCCTCGACTTCCTCGCCCAGCTCGACGAAGATTTCGCCGGGCATGAAGGCCAAGCCGAACGATCCCAGGCGCAGGGCGGCGATCTCGGCCGGCTGTTCTTTGTCCTTGGTCCGGTCCAGGACGATGGCGGCCGGGGCGTACAGTTCGTTGAAGCCGAACGGATTCAGCTTGGGGTTCTTTTGGTAGTTGCGGAGCAGCTCCTCGGCGGCCTTGACGTCGGCGGGCGGCGGCCGGCGCAGCTTGCACGCCACGGTACGGCTCTGGGCAAACACAGGCTGCGTGGCAAGTTTTTGTCCTTTTTTCAGGGCGTCCAGGGCGGCGCGGGCCAACGTCTGGCCGATGCGGCTCGATTCGTCGGGGCCGCTTTTCTGGTCCTTGTTCTTGACGTCGATGTGATTGATGTTGCCGCAGCAGGCGTTGAGGAACAGCACGTTCCACGTCCGGCCCAGCTCCTGGCGCAAGCCTTCAGTCAGGTGCTGCGGAAAATCGGCGGAATACTTGGTGCCGCCCACGCAGTCGGGGTGCAGGCCGTAAATCACGAGCAGAATCCGGTTGGAGGCGAACTGCACGACGTGCAGGCGCGGGTCGATCTGGCCGGCGGGACGAACGATGTTGGGATTGCCGCGCCCGGGGTTGGTGCGCACCGTGCCGTCCTTCATGACGTAGCGACGATAATGGGCCACAGTGGTTTCCCGGCCGGTGTGCAGGGTGACCTGTTTTTCCTCGGCGGCTTGGGCAGAGGCTTGAACGATCGCGTCGGCGGCGCGGTCAATCAAGGATTTCAACCACGTGTTATCGACCTTGCCTTGATAGAAACTCGGATAGATCTTCTCCGCGTCGGAAGTGAAGCTGCGCGGCACCATGCCGCCGGTATGAGTGTGGGTGCAGTGGAGGAAGATGTGCCGTGGCGGGTTCTTGGTTTTGCCGGCGACCGCCTGGCGAATCCGGGCGACCGTCGGCGCCCCCATGCCGATCAGATCGCACGCCACCAGGGCCACGCTGTCCTTTCCCTGGCCGAGGTAGACCACCTTGGCTTTCAAGGGATCGAGGACTCCGCTGGCCTTGCGGTCCTTGAAATAGCCCGGCATGGACCCGCCCAGGGGCGGCGTGATGTCGGCCTCGGCGTAAGCGACGCGCAGGGGCGGAGGATCTGCGGCCGCGGCCGGGCTGGGAAAAAAGAACCCCCAGGCCAACCAAACTAGCCCTATCATGTAATTCCGCATGTTCAGACACTCCCCGCCATTGAATCGGATTCCGCGAAACTGCCAAGCGAACAACGTTGCGCCAGTCCGTGGCCAGTCCGTCCTTTGGAACGGCTGGCCGTACTACGAACCGCCAAGTCAGGCCGGGGTTTGCCCATCGGGTTTGCCGTTGCGGTCGAGCCAATCCAGCAGGCTGCGCAAACTGCCGGTGGCCAGGGCGATGCAGGTGTCGGCGCCCGTCAGCGGCCAGACCTTGAGTTACATCATTTTCACGGCAACCTTAGCTTTTGTTCGGCGTTTCTGCTTGTTCTTGGGAAAATAGTTAAAACGCTCGAAACCAATCACGTGACCGCGACGGTCTTTTATTAGAATCACTTCGTCGTCCACATTTTCACAGAGATGTTCCTTGGCGGGATCATCGAACCAAACGGTCAAGGTATTCCCCTCTGGATCGTAGTGAACCTTCACAGTTCCCATAAAGTCTCACCCTTCTTGATTCGGTCGGTGAAATAAACGGTGCGGACGCGACCCTTTCGCCCATCGTCTAGCGCCACGACAACACACAGGTATGCGCCATTCGTCGGACGATAATACAAATGCACGCCCTCCTCCTTGGTGCTCCGACGAATTACCGTAGGCTGCGCGAGACATTCCCGTGCCAACTCTTCATGGCCCAGCAGGGCGGGGTGCTTTGTCCGAAAGATTTCCCGCCAGCGATCCCTCGTCATCGCGATCAAATACCCGAGTGGAGAACGGACTGTGAACACACGCCTTCGGGCCACGGATTTCTCCACTACCCCGCCAGTGAAGCAATTTTACCAATTTCCCGGTGAAGCACCATCCGTTCTTTGGCCACCAGAACGAACCGAAGCCCGCACTACGAACCGCCGAGTTAGTCCGGCAGTTTCCCATCGGGTTTGCCGTTGCGGTCGAGCCAATCCAGCAGGCTGCGCAAACTGCCGGTGGCCAGGGCGATGCAGGTGTCGGCGCCGCCGTAATACAGGTGAATGGTGTCGCCGTCGGAGCCGATCGTGTACCCGCAAGGAAAGACGACGTTTTCCACGTCCCCGTCTCGTTCGTAAGGTTCTTCCGGGCCGAAGATCCAGGCATCGCCGCGCTTCAAGCAATGTTCCGGCGTTTCCAAAGCAAAAAGGGCCAGGCCCAGCCGGTACAGGGAGCCGGAGGCGGTGTGGCGGACGCCGTGGTACAGGACCAGCCAGCCTTGCGGCGTCTCGATGGGCGGCGGCGACAGGCCGATCTTGTTGGCGTCCCACCAGGCGCCGCG
>CAZFGM010000913.1:0-2618 GCA_964518515.1 uncultured Alcaligenaceae bacterium
CCTTGGCCAAAAGGAAGCCCAGGGCCCGCTCGACGCCGGCCCGCGCCAGCCACACCGCCCCAGGTCCTGACACCTTTCTTCCCCCCGGGACACGCTAGGCCGATGCAATGCACTTCGGGATTAGACCGGCGCGGGAGAGGAAAACAGAGTTTCGCAAAAAGGCGTTTCCAAACGGGAGTTTGGGAACGAGTAATCTTTATCGGTAGTGAACGCTCTGGAAATATTTGAGGTAAAAGTTCTGTTTCAGATACCGCTTTTGGAGGAGGAGCACAGCCATCCGGAAGCAAAGACGTCCGTCCACCTGTCCCTCCTCCAGTATCTTGGCCTTCACGAGTTGATCGAGAAGCCCATCAGTCTCTTCGCGGCGGCAGCCGCGGCCGGCCATCGCGTCGGCGACCCGTCGATGCTCTGCCCATCCGTTGCGGCAATCCGTGCTCAACTTGGCGACGAGCGACAACAGGCCTTTGCCGCGAGCCGAATGACTGCTTGCGAGTACATCCTCGATGCTGTAGTCCGAGTCAAGCACCTTGAACACGGCATCAAAGGCCGAGCCTTCCGACACCATCCGCTGCTCCACGGCATCGACTTGTTGGACTTTTATCCGGTCGCCCCCGACGCGAACACACTCGTCCACGGTCATCTTCAGCATGAACTGGATAAGATAGGGGTGCCCCGCCGTGAGCCGGTAAAGGTAGTCGACTGCCTCGGATTCGATGGATAGGAACCTCTGGATGGGTTCGGTGATTAGGGCCTTCGCCGCATCTTCCTCAAGGTAGTAGAGCGTGATTGGCTGGCATAGCTTGAGGATTTGCAGCTTCCGCCGATGGTCGTATTCCGCCATGAACGGCCGGATGGCAAAGATGAAGACGAGGCGGTCCTTCAGGTCGTCGCTGCGGAGCAGCGAACTGAAGAACTGCATAAGGTCGACATCGACCAGTGACTCGTGCGGGTGGACGGCCCGCGTACGCTGGCCCCGCTGCGACGTCGCGGCCGTCTCGTTCGCGTCGATAACCCGACACCACTCCGAAAACTCATCGAGGAACATGACCACCTTCTTGCCCGCGGCCAAATGCACCAGTTCGCCGAGTGACGCCGCGAACGGCTCGAACAGTAACTTCCGATGCTTCAACTCGGGCCTGGCCGCCGCCTTGGCAAACTTGTCTAGCGCGTAGTCTGCGAGGTGGGTCGCACGTTCCGACTTGAAGAGGCCGGCGATGGCACGGAGAAACACATCGAAGAGGTCGCGGTACTTGGAATAGCTCGTTCGCTGGAAGTCAATCTTCGCGTAGAGGAGTTCCCTTCGTAGGTCGCTTCTCTTCTGGAGGCCCTCCGTCATAGCGTACTCGACCAGCGAAGTCTTCCCCATCCGCTGAAGGCCGAAAACCGCCGTGTGGGTGCCGGAGGACAGGTTGTCGAGGAGTTGAGCGATCTCCGGCTCGCGGCCCTTGAATACTTCCTTAGACGCCGCGTGGTTGAAATCGTAGGGGTTACGAAAGTGTCCCCTGGGACGCAAACTCTCTCGGATCGGGTTGCGAGTCATCGGCTTTTTGACGACTTGCCCGCGGATCTGCTCAAGCTCTGGGAGACTAAGCGGCCCCAGCGACTCACCGTGTCGGCCGTACCAATGTCCCTTCCACGGTGTCGGGAGTCCCCGGATGGCAGCTGGGATCTGAAACATGACAACCCGACCCTTGGTAGTCTGTAACTCGTAAATATCTTCAAAGCTGATACCGTGCGCGGTCTGGCTGGCCACCTCTCCTTTCACCTTGTCGAGTGACGGGCGGCTTGGCCGAAAGTTAGTACCGACCACTTCTCGGGGCTTGTCCTTGACTCCAAAGATAAGCCAGCCAAACGGACGCCCTTTGAGATTCGCTTCGTTGCTCAAGGCAGAGAAGTACCTCCCGAGGTCGTCGGAGTCGAAGTTGTTCTTCGCCTCCTTGAACTCAACCCATTCCGTCTCTGCGGGTAGGGCGAGAAGTTCGTCGAGTTTCGTTTGCACTTCTACCGCCGTCATGCGACATCTCCCGTCGTGGTCGGACTGCTTGTACTCAGCCAAAAGGAAGTCAGCCACCAATCAAATGAAATTTTCATTTGGGTGCAACTGCTTTTTCTACAAGCAGGTTACTGCTTTTTTCCAAGGATTTCATGGACTTTTTGGATTCTGGGACGGGAAGGCAACCTTTTTCTGGCATTAATGGGCTGGGGGCGCAGCTGAAAAAGCATCTGGAGCATATCCTAACCGTTTGATGCAAACCAACCGGTTCGCAGATGCTCCATGAAAGGTAAAAATAACCGTAAGACCAAAACTTGTCCAGTCACCGTGACGGCGGTGACGGCGAAGGCGCGGCAAAGGTTCGAGGAACTCCTCGGTTTTTGCCAAACGAGCCCGTGCACTTTTTGGGAATTCAAGAAGCAGTTGTTGGTGGTTATGGCGGTCTTGGGCCGTTTGCTGGTGCGGTAGTTTTTGACGGCGCGGCATCATTCCCCGGACAACGAGCAGGCCGGCCAGCAGGGTTAACACGGGGACCACGAGGATTTCCAGGGGATGCCGGCCGATGGTGACCACCAACTCGGTCAACGCCGGCAACTGCATCCGGAAATCCCGATAAAGCTGCTCG
>CAZFGM010000914.1:0-2612 GCA_964518515.1 uncultured Alcaligenaceae bacterium
CCGGCACCTGGGGCGAGGAGGTCCCGCTCGGCCAAGGCCAGGTCAACATCAAGAAGTTCGTCCAGACCCTGAAAAAAGTCGGCTACCAGGGACCGCTGTGCATCGAACGCGAGGTCGGCAACCAGGAACAACGCGTGGCGGATATCGCTCATGGGATCAAGGTGCTAAAGGAATGTCTGACGGGATAGCTCGAAAACGCGGAGGACACCCACGCCAACATCAGCGGATTCCCAAGCCCTCGACAATCCGTGATTACCTTGCGGTTTGATGTTCAAAGGCCAACGGATGGTATTCCGTGGCCGCCAACTCGTTTCGCCAACCCACGGAGATTTTTCGGGAATAAAATCTCCTTTCACCGTATCCAATTTCTGGAACGCTTTTTCTTGTTGCCCCTGAGTGTTTCGCCAGGGGCCCAAGCCGTCCTAACGAAGGAGATGAACCATGAATCCCGCTCCCCGTGCGCGCCGGTGGCAAGGTTTCCGCTGGCTTCCCGCCTGTTTGTTTGTTTTCGCCCTGGCCGGCATGGGAATGACGCTTCCTGGCTGCGGCAAAGGGGGGAACAAAAAAGTCGCCGAGCAATCCTGGCGACGGGCGACCGCGACGCCGACACCGGCAGGTAAGAATGCGGAGGAACGAAAGGCCGATGACCCCAAGTTCAACACGGAGGCCTACGATCGCATCTTCGAGAATCCCTATCTCCTGGCGCTGCAAACCCCCTTATCCACGTTTTCCATCGACGTGGATACCGCGTCGTACACCAATGCCCGGCGCTTTTTAAACGAAGGAAAATTGCCTCCCAAAGACGCCGTGCGCATTGAGGAGTTCATCAATTACTTCGCCTACCATTATCCAGAGCCTCAAGGAGAACATCCTATTTCCCTCACTGCCGACGCAGCCCAGTGTCCGTGGAATCCCAAGCACCAACTGGTTCGCATTGGACTGCAAGGAAAACGGTTTCTGTCCGCGGAAATGCCGCCGCGCAACCTGGTGTTCCTCCTGGATACCTCCGGCTCCATGGATGAGCCGAATCGACTGCCGCTCTTGAAACAAGCTCTGTCGCTTCTGGTCCGCCAGCTCAACGCCCGCGACCGGGTGGCCATCGTCGCCTATGCCGGCAGCGCCGGCCTGGTGCTGCCGTCCACGCCGGGCAACCAGCAGGAGGTCATCCTGGCGGCGCTGGGCCGGCTGCATGCCGGCGGCTCCACCAACGGCGGCGAGGGCATCGTACTCGCCTATCGCCTTGCCCAGGAAAATTACATCAAGGGCGGCGCCAATCGCGTCATCCTCGGCACCGACGGCGACTTCAACGTCGGCGTCACCAATCGCGGCGACCTCGTTCGCCTTATCGAAGAGAAACGCAAGACCGGCGTGTTTCTGTCGGTCCTCGGCTTCGGCATGGGCAATTACAAGGACGCGACGCTGGAAGAGCTGGCCCGCCACGGCAACGGCCAACATGCCTATATCGATTCCTTCGCCGAGGCCAAGAAGGTCTTTGTCCAGGACATCGCCACGCTGGTGCCCATCGCCAAGGACGTGAAAATCCAGGTCGAGTTCAACCCGGCCTGGGTGCAGGCCTACCGCCTGATCGGTTATGAGAATCGCCTGTTGCGCGACCAGGATTTCAACGACGACACCAAGGACGCCGGCGACATGGGCGCCGGCCACACCGTCACCGCCCTGTACGAGATCGTGCCGCCGGGCGTCCCGATCAACGTGCCCAAGGTGGACGCGCTCCAATATCAAAAGAAGACTCCACTCGCCAAGGCGGCCGACGCGCCGGAATTGTTGACGGTCAAGGTCCGCTACATTCCGCCGGCGGAAACCAAGAGCCGGCTGTTGGCGGCGCCCCTGAAGAACGGCCAGCGGCCCATCGCCCAGGGGTCGGCGGATTTCCGCTTCGCGGCGGCGCTGGCCTCGTTCGGCATGTTGCTGCGCGATTCGCAGTACAAGGGCAACGCTACTTTTGCCAGCGTGCTGGAATTGGCTCAGGATGGGGCCAACGGCGACATGACCGGCCAGCGCGTCGAGTTCCTCCGCCTGGTGCAAACGGCCCAGCGCTTGTCCGGACAACGGCAAGATTAAGGTTGTCGGCCTTCGGTTGCTGAAAGCGGATGACCGGTTTGCCTTCAAAGCCGAGGGCAAACCGGTCGCCGGCCAGGTCGTCGGCCGGGCCGATACGCCCGCGGGAACGGGCCACGCTTTTCTCGTCACGCCCGAAGATTCGGACGGCGACGGCCAAGCGGACCGCTGGTTCCGCGACGATGATGTCAACGGCATCAACGACCTGATGCTCGACCTAGGTACCCTCGGCGGACCAGCCAGTGACGCCAGGGGCATCAACACCCTGGGCCAAGTCGTCGGCCGCGCCGACATGAGTACGGCGCGCGGCAGCTATCGGGCCTTTCGTCAAGCACGAAGCGGAGGCGCTAAAAAGCAGTGACCCGATAACAGGCTAAAGGAGCACTTCCGTGGGACGGCCTTCCCTGGCCGTCCTGGCCGCTCGGACGACAAAGTGGGATGCATCCAATACCATTGCGCTTTTTCCAATGTTTGAGGGTCAGCCCCGTTCACCAGGGATTTTTTGCTTCCCATTAATTTGATTACGCTCAAGC
>CAZFGM010000915.1:0-2598 GCA_964518515.1 uncultured Alcaligenaceae bacterium
GTTCAGTGCCTTAGTCGCCATCGAGTCGGATCCCATGAAACGGTTGTCTATCTATTATTTCCCCGGCCGAGGCTAATTTATTTGAAATTCTTGCGGCGGCGGTCAAACATGGTCTTCCACCCCTACCTTTTCATAGGAAGCAGGAAAAGTTGTTTTTGCCAGCTGCCGACAGCCAAACTGTTGTCATCGGGCGAGATAGCCAGCGAGCGCAAGCCTTCTACCTGCTCCGCGAAAGCGTGTATCAACTCCCAGGTTTTGGTACTCCAGAGCCTTATGTTGCCTTGCTCGCGCTTGACCGGGTTACCGCCGGTCACCAGGGTCTTGCCGTTTCGAGTGAAGGCAACCACCAGAATGGCTCCCTTCTTATAGCCTGCGATGGTCTTTCTTGACTTGCCCGTGGCCATATCCCACACCCTCACAGTCCCATCCAAACCGCCGCTGGCGAGTAATTTGCCCTCCGGGGAAAAGGCGACCGAATGAACCCCGGACTCCTCATGTCCTTCCAAAGTTTGCTTTAAGTCGCCTGTCTTGACATCCCAGAGCCGGATAGTCTTGTCGCTGCTGGCACTGGCAATCAACTTGCCATCGAAGGAGAAGGCCACGCCGTTAACCTGATCCGTGTGATCCTGATTTTGCCAGAGGAGTTTCCCGGACGACGCCTCCCAGAGGTCGATTTCCCCGGCCGTCGTTTTGCCCATGTTGTCGATGACCGATCCGGCAGCGGCTAAGAACCGGCCATCCCTGGAGAAGGCAAGCGAGTAAAGCCAGCTTGCCTTGGCTCCTTTCAAAACAGCCTTTCCCTTTCCGGAGACTGGGTTCCAGGTTTTTACCAGGTTTTCAGCTTCTTGTCCCTTGACTTCCGTGACGATCGCCGCCACGAATTTGCCGTCTGGTGCCCACGCCACACCGGCCAACCTGTCCGTTTCGAGCAGAGTCTTTTTGAGTTTTCCTGACCGGGAATCCCACAACTTAAGCGCATGTCCAGTCACGGTCGGATTCCCATTGACTTCTATCCAGGTCCGGACTTGAGTGGCTAACATCTTGCTGTCGGGGCTCCAGCAAATCGCATCTACCGCAGAGTCGGTATCCACAATTTTGGGACCCGCAGCCGCAGCCGACGCCACTCCGATCACCCCGGCCTTGCTTTGGCCGAGTGTCACAATCCTGAACGTGCCCGTTGCTGCGATTACCACCGCGGCCAAGAACATCGCCGTGGCGGTTTTGAGCTTGGTCATGAACATGATCCTTCGCCTTAGTGTTGAAAACATCGAGTTCCTCCGTCTAACGCAAAAGTTAAATTGCCGGGGCCGCTGCAAGGACTTCACGCCGCGCGAAACAAGAATGCGGCCCCGGACAAGTTGAACGCCCGGTTCGGCGGCCATCGAATCTCCGGCAGCGGGTCTCGGAGCTTAAACTCAAACTCCTTGGGCAAGGGTTCTCGGAGCTTGATCTCCTTGGGCATGTACTTGGGATCCAAGCGGATTTCCTTGGGCATGTACTTGGGATCCAGGCGGATTTCCTTGGGCATGTACTTGGGATCCAGGCGGATTTTGTACTTCGGATCGAGTTGGAACTCTTTGGATAGCTCAAGGCGGATCGCCGCCGGCGCCTCCTTGTCTACGAGACCCACCACACCAGGTTTGGATGCATCGGTCTTCCCTGTCCTTTGCGCTGGTGTCCTAATGACATGCACGCCCGTAACTACCATGCCGCGTTCACCTACCCCGAGTCTCAACTCCAGCCACATCCCCGGCTTCAAGTCTTTGAATTCGGCCTCCTTCTTGTAGACATAGACCTTAGCGTCAGCCGTCAAAGGCAGGGTCACCTCCCTGCCCCCCAGAGCGACGCTGATCGTGTTCTTCTTGATGTCGCTCTTCGTCAAAACGGCCCAGTCGGGATGTTTCGGGGAGGTTGCATGGATGCGAGCGATGGCGAGTTTGGCCGGGGTAAATTCCAAAGAAACAGCCAACCCCTCCTTGACCGTTCCATCGACGTTAACACCAGCGAGCTGCTGCGCGGTGAATTCCAAAGAAAGAGCCATGTCCTCCTTGAGATCTTGGAGCTTTCCTTCCTTGCCGTCGATGGAGACTTTTGCATCCTTGGCGACCGGGATTTCGTCGAGAACTAACCGGCTCCAAAGATCGGTGATGACCAAGCGGTTCTCGCCATCGATGGCCTGTCCGGAATAGGGTCCCATCAGTCTGAGGCTGATGACGTTTTTCTTCAAATCGACCTCACTCAGTTTCCACCGCAGCGATTCGAGATATCGGCGCAATTCGCCTGACTCCTTCGCCTGGACCTGCCCCTTGGAGCCCGCTCCTTCTTCTTTTGCCTCGGGTCCGCTCCGCGTATTTGCCGGTGGGGAGGCCTGGGTCTCGTACATGAGCCCACGCAGGCCTACGGCAAGAGTAGCAACCACCAGCAGCATTGCCGCGGTGATCTTGAGTTTGGTTAGCAACATGGTTTTCAGCACTCCTTCTGTCAGCGCGGCGACCTTAGCCGAGATCACACTCGTAGCCGCCGCTTGCCCCGCCGCAAACAGGCTTGCGGCCTTGACCGTGGAAATCACCAGCGGAGCCGGCACACTTGCCGACGCCG
>CAZFGM010000916.1:0-2597 GCA_964518515.1 uncultured Alcaligenaceae bacterium
GTGTTCGGCAAGCAGGAAGCAACCAGCAGAGCGCGATTTGTCATAGGTTGTGGGGCAGGATTCCGATCCTGCCCAGGAAAGGTTCGTGGCAGGATCGGAATCGGCGAGCCGGACATCGACCTCAAGAAGTAGGACGGCAAGGTGACCGTCGAAGTACGCGGCGTGGACGTGTTCGACCCGACGACGGGGGAAATCCGCTCGAGCGGCCCGGACGACATCGCCTGCTGGTTAATCGACACGGACTACAACGGCGAGAGCTTCTTCGTGCGGCACGCCTACTTTTTGGGCGGCCAGGAGCCGACGAGAAGCTGCAGCGCATTCTGCCCGCCGCGATCGACGAAGCCGCCTGGTCGCAGCTGTACGCGGCCACGAGCGGGCCGTTCGATCCGCCGCAGCGCGGTCCGGATGGAGTGCCATTTTGAACCATGCCCGCTTGTCGGATTCGGGCAGTCCACAACTACAAACTGGCCGAGGCATTGCATCTAGCGGCTGCGATCGAAGGCGGCTGCGGGTTATTCCTGACCAACGACCACAGGTTTAGCACCTTTACCGACATCCCTGTTGAGGTTCTGCCGTGATTGGCCATCACGCTTCCAAAAAGTAATTTTGCCGAAATCTTTGACAAACCGAAAATACTCATACAATGTAAAGCGACATGAGCTCGAGCAAGGAGAGGAAAATCGGCTAGAACCTGAGGGATTTGCCTTTCATGGCCTGCATGGTGCAGGCGGCCGAGTTTCCTCGCGGCTCTGTTCAAAAGGAGTGTGCCATGTTGCGATATTTGATGGCGGTGCTGTTCGCGCTGGTCTTGGTTCCGGCCCTGCAAGCGGAAGAAATCCGCGGGCAAATCACGGGTGTGGACGCGACCAAGAGCACCATTACGGTCAAGGTGGGGGACAAGACCCGCACCCTGGATGTGGCCAAGGACTTCCGCCTGCAAATGCTGGTGAGCTCCGGCGGCCGCCGCGGCCGGGGAGGCGTGTCTTACCAGCAATTTACCGGCAACCTCAACAACTTGGGCCAAGGCGCCCAGGTCACCTTGACCACGCAAACCCGGGATGACGTGGAAGTGGTCACCACCATCCGTACGGACAGCTACGGTTCCGGCTATGGCTTCGGAGGCGGCCGCCGCCGCAGGTAAAACCCATCGCCACGAACCATCGGGTTGGAAAGCCCACGGATCGCCCGTGGGCTTTTTTTCTTGGACCGGTCAAGAGACGTACAAGCTCATGGCACGTCGGGATCCTTGTCCATTTTCCGCCGATTCTCGGCCATGATCTGAAGGACCTCCTGAAAATCCGGATCGTCCTTGAACATGCCGGCGAACTCAGCAGGCGGATGAGGCGCGGAGGCCTCTTCGCCAGCAACCGGCGCGGCCGCGCTTCCACTCTTACCCCTCTCGATTGATCGTATCGATGAGCAGGCGGAGCCGGCCCATGCTGTGGCGGTCGAAGCGAAAGACCAGACGGGGCAAGTGCGCCAGGTGCGGGTCGTTGGCCTCGGCGGGCAGGGCCGCCGATTGCGTGAACGTGCCGGCCCGGACGATATCCTGGAACTCGCCGCCGATGCGCTGCACTAGGGCCTCGGACAGCGGTCTTTGCAAGCGCAGTACCAGGTCGCCGCGAACGTAACGCATGCTGTGATAAACGCGATAGAAATTCAGCACTTCCTGAACGGCCGTGTCCACCGAATCGGTCACCTTGAACAGGTTCAGGTCGGTGGCTGAAATGTAACCGCGGCCCACCAGCACGTCCTCGACGAACCGCCGCCAGTGGGCCCAGTAGTCGCCGCCCGGCTCGTCCACCAGCACGATGGGGAAGATGTGGCTCTTGCCGGTCTGGATCAGGGTGAGGACTTCGAAGCCTTCGTCCTGGGTGCCGAAGCCGCCGGGGAACAGGGCGACGGCGTCCGATTCCTTAACGAACAGCAGCTTGCGCGTGAAGAAATACTTGAGATGCATGAGCTTGGTGTCGCCGGCGATGATGGAGTTGGCTTCCTGCTCGAAGGGAAGGAGGATGTTGACGCCGATGGAATGATCGCGGCCGGCGCCGACGTGTCCGGCCTCCATGATGCCGTTGGCGGCGCCGGTGACGACCATGAAGCCGGCCTGGGCCAGGCGCCGGCCAAAAGCGATGGCGGCCTGGCAGGCGGGATGCTGCAACGGCAGCCGCGCCGAGCCGAACACGGTCACCTTGCGCCGCCCGCGATAGGGGGAAAACACCTTGAAGCAATAGCGCAGCTCGCGCAGGGCGGTGCTGAGCAGTTTGACGTCGCCGCGGTTGGCCTGGTCGCGAATCAGCTTGTCCGCCGTCTCCTTGATCTGCTGCACCAGCTGGTCGATACTGGTTTGCTTATCCTCCTCGGCGGGGAGATCGTTGTCGTGCACGTGATGAAAAGGGTGAACGTCGCCCTGGTGTGGCACGGGTTCCATTGGCGGTTTCCATCCTCGCGGTAAAAGAAAATTAGCCCGGATTATTATTCATGGCAATTCCACCGCAGAGAACGCAGCGGACGCAGAGGCAAGAAGTTAAGACCAATAACGAACGGGTGTAGTCGCCGTGGCATCGAAGGTTTTCGGGAAAAATCGCTGCTGAACG
>CAZFGM010000917.1:0-2595 GCA_964518515.1 uncultured Alcaligenaceae bacterium
CGAACAGGGCTACCGCTTCATCAATTTCGGCAGCATCTTGAGCCACGGCACGATGGGCCTCAACGAGGACCTGCGGAAACTTCGGCAGCTGGCCTTATAACCGAACTCCCAAGAGTCGGGCAATTGTGGAGGAGAGTTGGTAATGGCGAAAACCCGTTTATCCAGACCATGCAAAAAAGCTTCCAGGCCCAGCCCGCTCATAGTCCGCCTCGATCAAGAGAGCAAAGGTGTCTTGTCGCAAGCCGCGGCCTTGAGGCGAATCAGCATCAGCGACTATGTCCGGACCGTTACGGTAGCCCAGGCGCGAAAAGAGGTATTCGCCGCGCGCGAGCAGACCATCGCCTTGACCCAGGAGGAACAACTCGCTTTCTGGAGAGCATTGAACGAAGTCCCCCGGCTAACTGAATCGCAGAGGCGCTTGGGAACGGTCATGCGAGGCAAGTCGTAGGATGAATCATTTCAGGCACACACCAACGCCGCCCGGTGCAGGCCCGGCACCGTCTGCCGGTGGTCTCCCTGAATGTAAAAGCTCTCGCCTCCATCGGCGATAGTCCGGACCAGGATCGTTTTCCACGGCCGGTAATAATAGCGTGGATCGCTCTTGGGCGGCTCCCGTCGCTCACGCTCCGGGCTCGCCAGGTCGCCTTCCAGCGGCAGCAGGTCGAAGACGCCGGTCGTGAAATGGCGGATTTCCCGGCCTTCCTGGTGGGCCACATTGCGGGCCATCGCCAGGGCCTTCAGGTAAACCTCCGGCCCCATGACGGCCGTGCCGAAGCAGAGCAGCACGCCTCCTTCCAGCCGGTTCACCCCCTCGGTGAAGACCAGAAAATCGTGATAGCTTGTTTGTCCGAGGGCAGCGCCGTCGCAGTTGGGGTGCTCGTGGATAATGTCGTAGCCGATGCCGACGTGGACTGTCACAGGAACGCGCAAGCGGGCGCCGGCCGCCAGCACGCTGATGTCCTTGTGCGGAAAGTCGCCCTTCAGGATCGCCTGCCCAAGGGACTCGCCCAGCCCCAACCCCGTTCGGGCCGCTTCCCGGATGACATCGTTCATCCGCCCTGTTTCTTCCCACAGGCCGAACTCGCCGGTGCGGATGTAGCGGGCCACGCTCTCGGTGCTGGCCCCGATCAGGGCCAGTTCCCAGTCGTGGATCGGCCCGGCCCCGTTCATGGCCAGATGGCTCACGAGGCCGCGCTCCATCATGTCGATCAAGTAGCGCGACACGCCGGCACGCAAAACGTGGGCCCCCATCAACAGGATGCGCGCGGCTCCCATCTCCCGGGCCCGGACCAATCGTTTCCCCAGTTCCGCCAGGGCCGGATGGGAGAAGTCAGCCACCGAACCTTCGAGTGGCAAGACCGCCGACAGGTCCAGGTCGTGCTGTCGCAGGGCCAGAGACTGAATCCGCAACCGCCGGCGATCGAACATCGGGTAAGGCATTGTATCACTTGGTAATCTGAATCCGTTCGTAAAGCGCCAATGAATAATGGCGACCGGTTTCATCCGCAAAAGTGGCCTCCAGGACCTTTTTCGTGCCGGCAGGAGCATAACCGAGCATGGACTCCGCGGCTTGCCAGAAGCGCTGCGGAGGATTCTCGTTCGCCCAGGATTCCAGGATGTCCTCGCCGGAGAGAGATGCCAGGTGGACGATGTGCCCCTTGTGGCCGGCGAAATGGCCGGGGCATTTCACCGCCAAGTCGGTGATGCCTTGCTGGCTGGCGTAATAGCGGAAACGGTTGACCTCGGCGGCGCCTTGCACCCACACCGGGTCGCCCGGTTGATAATGCTCTTTCAGGAAGGCCGCCGCCTGGGCCAGGGCCGGCGGGCCTTCAGGGGCTTGCCAGCTCAAGTGCCAGGCGGTGCTCAAGCCGATGAAACACGTCAAAAACAGCCGTAGCGGCCAGCCCGGCAACTGCCAGCAAATCGTGCCAAAGTAACACATGAGCGCCCACTGGGCAAACGTCAAATAGCGATCCTGGAAAATTGACCGCTGCCAATAAATCGACAAGCCGACGCTGAAAACCCAGGGCAGCGCTGCCTGCAACAGGAAAAACCAGCCGGCCACGCTGCGTGAATAGCAAGTCCAGCCCAGGCATAGCGCCAGCACGATCAGCCAGGCGCATTTCTCCAGCGAATCGAGATAGGCAAGCCCGGTGCACCAGGGCCAGAAGACTCTGTACAGTTCGTCGAACGAAACATCAGCAATCCAGAAGCCCTCGCGGACGTCGCCGGTTTGCCCGAGTAGGCTCGGCAGCCAGGCGGCATACAGGATGCCGCCCAGTAGAGCGGCGAAACCCAACCAGCCTGCGCGACCGCGCACCGCTTGCCAGCCCTCTTTTGTGCCGCGAACCACCAGGAAAACCACGGCGAACAGTCCCTGCGCCGCGACGGCAAAAAGGCCATAGTTGTGGGTGTAAGCACAACCGGCGGCGGCCATGCCAAAGCCCGCCCAGCACCAGACCGATTCGCGAGAATCCGCCAGCGCTTTCAGCAACAGCCACGACGACAAGGCCGCCAGAAAAACCCCCAGCTCGTACATCCGCGCCGTCTGCCCCGCAACCACCTGCGCCGGATGCACCGCCACCAGAAAGGCGG
>CAZFGM010000918.1:0-2593 GCA_964518515.1 uncultured Alcaligenaceae bacterium
GGGCCAGAAGGAGAAACTTCATGGCCGCCCAGGTGACGATGCGGAAGCGCTTGCGATTGAGCAGGTGAATGATGATGGGAATGGAGGCGGCCCCGCCCGCCACCGCCAGCGTCGTTCCCCACGCGCCGAAGATTTCGAAGATCGCCAACAGCGCCGTCATAACCAATCCCCTCGGATCCAATGTTTACGTTTAGCGCTCGCATGAATCTTTGCAAGAGGGATATCCTTCTGGCAAGCATTCATACGAGCGCTAAAACGTAAACATTGAACCTTGACCACTTATAACCATACCGGGTTTTGTTCCCTCCCACCAGGAAAAAACCGGCATCCGAGAAATACCGCGAACTGGCCCCTTGCATCCGGCCGGGGTTCCCTTACATAATAAACGCATCGGTTGACGCAAGCTGCCTGAAACTTACCGGGGGAGGTGTTTAATGCGCAGGCGATGGCTCCTAATGTTTGTGGCGGCGGTTTCCGTGTTGGTCGTGCCGGCACCGGCGTCCGCCCAGGTCCGGATTATTTCCTTCGGCCGGCCCTATTATTACGGCGGCTACCCTTACACTTTCGGCGGTTATGGCTATCCCAGTTACTACGGAGGGATGGCTCCCGGCGGCTATGGATACGGTTATGGCTGGTATAACCAGCCTGCCCTTGGGTACAGCATCCCGGCATATTCGGGGTTGGTCAGCGGCCCCATTTATTGGCCGGGTTGGATGGCCGGCAGCAGCGATGCCGTCCCGCGCGCCCGGCCCACCCTGGCCCCAGCGGTCCGGGTTCAAGCCGCGGAAATTACTCCCGCGGGCTATAGCCTGGGGGGACCGGACACCACCGCCACGCTGGAAGTCAAGGTGCCCACCCTGGACACGGAAATCTGGTTCCAGGGAGTCAAGATGCAGCAGATCGGCACGACGCGCGAATTCGTCTCGCCTGGCCTCGAGCCGGGATACAATTATTCCTACGACATTCGCATTCGCTGGCAGGACCGGAGCGGCGTGCACGAAAGCAGCCGGACCGTTCGCGTGCAAGCCGGCCAGAGAATCCGCGTCGATTTCACCACGTTGCCGCCGCCCAAAAAATTATGAACTGCCGAGCGAGTTTCTTTTTACAATGAACCATCATGAATGACGAACAAGAACGACTAAAACAGCAACAACATTGGCAGGAATTGGCGACCTTGTTGGGTTTGGAAACACCCTCCTCGGCGGCTGGGCCCCCTGCCCCCAAGGAAACCGAAAAGCCCCGGTGGAACCCGCCAGCGGCGGAACCGCCGGCGGCGGAACCGCCGGCGCCGGAACCCGCTTTCCCGAGCGAACCGGCTTTCGCCACGATGGATCGGGTACCCCCCGCCGTTTTAGAAGTGCGCCCCGTTCCCTTGCCCGAGGAGGAAACGGAGCACGGCCAGCGCCGCCGCGGCCGCCGCGGGCGGAAGTTCCGGGACGACGACCAGGAATCCGCGGGACCGGCCCAGGAGCGTGCTGTGGACGAGGCGCCTGACGTGAAAACCGAACCCCCTCTCCCCAAAGAGGAAGAACCCGGAGGGCAGCGCGGGCGCCGTCGCAGCAAGCTCCGGCCGCCCCCCGAGCCCGTGGCCGATGTCAAGGAAGATGGGCCGGAAGAGGAATCGGCACCCAAGCCCGAGGACAACGAGGACCTGGACGCCGAATTGAACGTGGTCGTGGCCGACTGGAATATGCCTTCCTGGACGGAATTGATTGATTCGTTGTACCGGCCGGACCGTTGAGTGAGAGAGTGGAGCCTGGTTTACGTTTAGCGCACGCTTATCCCTTGCAAATCGCGTCCGCCTGGATCACTCGAGCGCTAAACGTAAACCAGGCACACCCAAGAGGACATTCCCATGGCTGACGCCATTATAGACCTGGTAGGCCCGGAAGATTTGCCCGTCATCGTCTCGTTGTACAACCAGATATTCCGCCCCGCCCGCGACGTCGAGTCGTTCAAGCGGCGTTTTCGCGGCCGTTACAACACCCTGCAGCTCATGGCCCGGCTAGGGGACCGGCCGGTGGGCTTTTTCCTCGGCTTCGAATTGAAGCCGACGGTGTATTTTTCCTGGTTCTATGGCGTGTTGCCCGAATTTCGCCGCCAGGGCATCGCCGCGCAGCTCATGGACGCCGTGCACGCCTGGGCCAAGCAAAACGACTACGAGTCGAGCCGCTTCGAGTGCCACAACCAGCACCGCCCCATGCTGCACCTGGCCATTGCCCTGGGCTACGATATCGTCGGCATCCGCTGGGACCCCGACCGCGGCGACAACCTGGTCATTTTCGAGAAAGTCCTGGGGGCGGGTTGATGCCCGACATTGGTCACCAGCGAAACAGAAGCACGGGGGAGAATTCATGAAGGCTGACTTCGTGATCGCCGCAATCAACGACCCAATTCTCGCGGAAAAGGTCCGCGCCCAGGTGGACCGTGGGCGTCGCAATTTGGATGGGCGGGCAGGCCAATGGCTTCCAGGTCCTGGCGTGCTTTTTCCCGTTCGTTGAAATTGCTGCTGCCGAGTTTCTTGACGGCGTTTTCGCCCAGGGCCTCCAGCTCCTTCAGGGCCTGTAACTGTTCCTTTTCTCCTTTCTGGAGA
>CAZFGM010000919.1:0-2591 GCA_964518515.1 uncultured Alcaligenaceae bacterium
TTTCCCCCGGGTTGGCATGCTTTTGCCGATCCCGCGCTGCCCGAGGTTCAGGAGCACGGTGTCCCATGAAGGCAATGACTAACCAGGAATTTGCCGCCCAAGTCGCCGAGCTGGCTAAGAAGGCCGGGCCTCCGCAAGCGACCGCCGTTTACGATCCGGACGGCGACTGCATCGAGTTCCTGGCCAGACCGGAACCGTTTTACGGCGAGCGCATCGATGACCTGATCACGGTCTATTACAGCCAGGAGACGCACGAAGGTGCGGTATCGGTAGGGGGGAGCGGACGGCCACACACAGCTGGTGAGGTATCGGTAGAGGAGAGGGGACGGGATAGCGGGTCACTGTGATTTTCTAGGTAAAAAGGGTAAAAATTTTTGTAACCGTTCACCGCTCCGGATTGGAGATTACACAAAACCATTGCAGCTGCAGGCAACATAACAAATGGGTACATGTCGCCTTTCGCTCCGCGAAAGGTCGTCTTTCGCGGAGCGAAAGACGACAGGTGAACGGTTACAAGATTTACAAACGCAAATGAGCCTGACCGTGCCGTCCAAAGCCGCCGAGGCCAGCATCTTGCCGTCCGGACTGAAGGCCAGGGACGTAAATATTCCGGGTGCTTTCAGGGAGCGGCGGCCGGGTCCTTGCACCCTTTAATTTGGAGGAGACTAGAAATGTTCCGAGAAAATCTCTTGGTTGCGTAATTTTTCCTTGAGGATTAGATCCATATCCGTCAAGATGGGCACGTGGGGATTTGAGGTAGGTCAGGCTTTCTTGCCTGACGGCCTTGGTCCGCACGTCAGCCTGGAAAGGCTGACCTACCAATTTTCGAAGGCATTCAACACCCCTCAAGGAGATCTGAACGTGAGCACGCAAAAGAACAGCGGTTTGTCGCGGCGCGAGTTGATGAAGAAAACCGGGCAAGTCGCCGCCGTGTCGGCCCTGGCCGGGGTCGCCCATCCGGCGGTCCATGCCGGGGAGAACAACACCATCCAGCTCGCCCTGGTCGGTTGCGGCGGGCGCGGCACCGGGGCCGCCGTCAATGCCCTGTCCGCGCGCAACGGGCCGACCCGCCTGGTCGCCATGGCCGACGTCTTCGCCGATCGACTCACTGGCAGTCATCAGGCGCTAGAGCGGTCCCATGCCCGCCAGATGGATGTGCCGCAAAACCGCCGCTTCATCGGCTTCGACGGCTACCGCCGGGCGATGGACTGCCTCCGGGCCGGCGACGTGGTGATTCTCACCACGCCTCCCGCGTTTCGCTGGGTCCAATTCGCCTACGCAATTGAGAAGGGCATCAACGTTTTCATGGAAAAACCGACCACCGTGGACGGGCCGAGCACGCGGCGCATGTTTCGCCTGGCGGAAGCTTCCGAGCGGGCGAATCTGAAAGTCGGCGTCGGCCTCATGTGCCGGCACTGCACCGCCCGGCAAGAGCTGTTCCGCCGCATCAAGGACGGCCAGATCGGCGACCTCACCCTGCTAAGGGCCTACCGCCAGACCGGGCCGGTCGGCTTCTTCGCCTCGCCCCCCAAGCCGGACAACATCAGCGAGCTAATGTACCAGGTGCAGCGCTTCCACTCGTTCCTCTGGGCCAGCGGTGGGGCCTTCAGCGACTTCTTGATCCACAACATCGACGAGTGCTGCTGGATGAAGGATGCCTGGCCGGTGCAGGCCAAGGCCGCCGGCGGCCGCCATTACCGCGGCAATAACATCGATCAGAATTTCGACGTCTACTCCGTCGAGTACACCTTTGCCGACGGCGCCAAGTTTTTCCTCGAAGGCCGCAACATCCCCGGCTGCCACCAGGAATTCGCCAGCTACGCGCACGGCACCCGCGGCTCGGCCATCATCTCGACGTCGGGCCATACGCCGGCCCGCTGCCGTCTCTTCCGCGACCAGAACTGCACCCACCGCAATAATCAGAACACCCTCTGGCGCGCTCCCGCCCAGGAACCCAATCCGTATCAACTCGAGTGGGACAACCTTTTGGCGGCCATTCGCAACAACCAGGCGCACAACGAGGCCCGCCGCGGCGCCGAGGCCAGCCTCATCACCGCCATGGGCCGCATGGCCGCCCACACTGGCCGCATCGTCACCCGCGACCAGATGCTCGCCTGCGCCCACGAGCTCGCCCCCCAGGTGGACCGCCTGACCCTGGATTCGGCTGCCCCGTTACGCCTCGGCAACGACGGCAAGTACGCCGTTCCGCAACCGGGCATCGTGGTCGATCGGGAATATTAACAGTGAGAACTGCCGCGGAGCAGATGTTTTCGAGAATCTCCCCGCCCGTACCGATCAATTCCAGGACACCATTTGATCGGGCACTATCTCAACTAATAGTGAACAAGATAGTGTACGGTGGTTGACAGTTTGTTGAGGATGTCCGCTCGGATGAATCAGACGCAACCAATTTGTATAGCGTAAGTTGCGTTCCATGATAGAGGTCCCCCTCATCCGCGGCGGAACTGTAAACCACCAAAACCGTGCCGTGAGATAGTGCCTACTATTTACAAGGGATATGATCCAGAAAGCCATACAGCCAGGTAACAATCCATGCCGTCCTTGGAATACAATTGCCGCAACTTGCCTTT
>CAZFGM010000920.1:0-2584 GCA_964518515.1 uncultured Alcaligenaceae bacterium
GGGCCATTTTGGCGACAAAAAGTTGTCGCAAACTGATAAGCAAAAATTGCCAATTACCAATTGCCAATTGCCAATTGCCAATTGAAAAAATCGGGTGCCAATTGGAAAAAACCTGGTGAGTTTCTTCCAAAATTGGCAATTGGCAATTGGCAATTGGCAATTGGCAATTTTTCATTTGCCCTGAAAGGGGCCACTTCTTCCGGGAAAGGTCCCGGAAGAAGCATAGGCCCTTCGGGCCGTTTTTGTGCTTGCCGAGCGTTACCGCTTCGAATCGGTGGAGCTCAAAAGACAGGGTTGGCGTACGCCGACCCGCCCCTGGCCCTCGGCATCTGGGAGATGGTTTCGGCCTCGGAAACCCGCGTGCGGGATTTGGCGCCAAAGATCCTTGAAGGATGGTCTCGAAAAGGGCGAGCGAAAAGCCAAAGACAAGATCGCGCGTAAATTGCTGGCGGAAGGGCTGGCCGTCAAGAAAATCGCCAAGATCGTGGGCCTTCCCGTGGAAAAGGTTCGTCGTCTGGCAGCGCCCAAGGAATAAGCGCCCCGCCAACGCCTCGCTTGGACCACGATCCCTCTCATCACTTTCCCGTTTCAAATTGCACCTGGGCCTTGCCGGTCAGCTTGACCGAGCCGCCGCCATAATTCCACGTGCCGGAGACGGCCACTTCGGTCGCGCGGAGGGCCAGGCGGCCATCTTCGAAAGTTCCCTCCAGCTTGACGAGCAAGGTGTGGGTGCCTTGCTTGCCGTACTTGTGCAGGACCTGGGCCTCGCCGGTCAGTTTCTTGCTGTCGCTTTTGAGGACGGCCTTGTCAAGAGAATCGCCTTCCTTGGGCCAGAGAAGACAAGCGAGAATCGCCTTGGCGGTTTCGGCCGGCACTGCACCGGCCTTGCCAAGTGCGGCCAGGTGGTCCGCGTTCACCTGCGCCGAGCCGGTGTAGCGGAACGGGTATTTCTGCGGATTGAACATGGTGGCCATGGTGTAGCCGTCCACCTTGGCGGTCAAGCGCACTCCGCCTTTGGTTTCCTGCTTTTCAGGCGGATTGGCTTTATCCGGCGGCGGCGGCACCGGCTCTTTACCCTTGAGAACCGGATCATGCGCAGAATGCGTGCCGGCGCCTTCAATGGCCAGCTTGATCTGGACTTCGCCGTGCAGCTTGGCCACGCCTCCGCCCCAGTTCCACGAGCCGACAATGGTGGGTTTGCTGGCATTTAAGGCGATCTTATCCCCTTCCAGAGTTCCCTCCAGGCGCACGGTTATCCGGTGGGTTCCGTGCTTGCCGTACTTGTGGAGGACCGTGGCGTCGCCGCTGATTTTTTTGCCGGCGACCCGCAACCCGATGGCTTCCAGGGTATCCGCCGCCCCAGGCCAGAGCAGGGCCTGGCCCAAGGCTTGGGCCAGAGGCGGAGAAACCTTGTCCTCCTTGGCCAGCCGGGCCAGCTGTTCCCTGGTGAGCACGCCGGCGCCGCGGTAGGAGAAGGGATACTTCTGCGGGTTGGGTCCCATGCCGCTGGTGGTGTAGCCGCTCACCGCGGCGATAAGGCGAATGCCTCCCGGCGGAACGGACGGCAGCGCCGGCGCTTCCTCGGTCAGGGGTAAAAAGCGGGGATTGCGGTTGGAGCCGCGGCCGCGCGTCAAGCGCTCGACGCGGCCGGTGGCCACCTCGACCACGCAGATGGTGAAGTGGCCGTGCATGTCGGCGTGATAACACAGATAGTGTCCGTCCGGCGACCAATCCGGCCAGCCCTCGAAGGCCTTGACGCCGCTCAAGCGCCGGACGTTCTTGCCGTCGGGGTCCATCAGAAAGATGGCCTGATCGCCGTCGCGGTCGGAGACGAAGGCCACGGTCTTGCCATCGGGCGACCAGGCAGGCATGGTGTCCAGTCCCTTGCGATTGGTGAGCCGGGTCAGGCCGGCGCCGTCCACGTTGAGGCGATACAGCTCGTGATCGCCGTCGCGTTCGGAAACGAAGATGATTTGCTTGCCGTCGGGGGAAAAGGTGGGCAGGCCGTCCGAACCCTTGGCGTTGGTCAAGCGTTTCCAGTTCGAGCCGTCGGCGTCCATCACGTACAATTCCATGTCGCCGTCCCGATCGGAAGTGAAGGCGATGGTTTTACTGTCGGGCGCCCAGGTGGGATGGCCTTCCTGGCTCTTGGGGCTGTTGGTCAAGTTGACGGGTTGGGAGCCGTCGGCGTTCATGACGTAGATTTCGTAGTTGCCGTCGCGGTTGGTCATCCAGGCGATGCGTTTGCCGTCCGGGCTGGGCGCGGGCCAGAGATCAAAGCCCTTGTCCTGGGTAAGCCGGTCCAGGTTGCGGCCATCGCTGTCCATGGAAAAGATTTCATAATTGCCGTCGCGGTCGCTGTTGAAGGCAATCCGGTAGCGGAGCCGGGAGGAGACCACTGGCCCTGCTCCAACCTCTCCTTGCAGAACGTGCACGCCGGCGATTTCCACGCGCAACGGTTGGTGCGGATCGGCGGGCTCCAGCCCGAAGCCGGTAACGTTGGCCAATTCGAGCTGGCCATTGCCGCCGGCATGACGCCACAAGAGGCGAAACTCGGATAGCGCGACGTGCACTTCGCGCCACT
>CAZFGM010000921.1:0-2577 GCA_964518515.1 uncultured Alcaligenaceae bacterium
CTACACCGCTGGCGCGGAAAACCCCCTGAAGGGGGTTGCCATCCCGACAAGTTTGACGCGCCCGACAAAAGTCGGTTTTTCAAGAATTCGGGCTCAAAATCCCCGTGTTTTTTGAGGGTCGTTTCCCCAAAAACGACTTTTGTCGGGCGCGTCAAGTTTGCTACAGTCTCAAAAAAACCGGAATTATGGCTTTTGAATTCGGGTCGCTAGTCCTGCTTTTCTGACTGCCGACCCCTGAGAGCGTGTGAATTATTCCTTCGGAGCCCTTGTCTGACCCCTGAAATGGCCACACCCGCCACGATCCCTGAATTCCTCGACCTGGTCAAGAAGAGCGCCGTCCTGGAGGACAGGCGGCTGGACCCGTACCTGGAAAAACTGCGGTCGGGCGGGGCCTTGCCGGTCGAGCCGGGAAAATTGGCCGGGTTGATGGTGCACGACGGGCTGTTGACGCACTTCCAGGCGGAACAGCTGTTGCTGGGCCGCTGGCGGCGCTTTTCCCTCGGCAAGTACAAGGTGCTCGAGCGGCTGGGCTCGGGCGGCATGGGCGTGGTCTACCTGTGCGAGCACAAGATGATGCGGCGGCGCGTGGCGGTCAAGGTGCTGCCCACCGCCAAGGCCAAGGACCGCGCCTTGCTCGAACGCTTCCACCGCGAGGCGCGCGCCGCTGCCGCCCTCGACCATCCCAACATCGTTCACGCCTACGACATCGACCAGGACGAGGAGCTGCATTTTCTCGTCATGGAGTGGGTGGACGGCGCCAGCCTGGAGGAAATCGTCAAAAAAACCGGGCCGATGGACGTGACGCGCGCTTGCCATTACATCCGCCAGACGGCCCTCGGCCTAGGCCATGCCCACGCCAAGGGCATCGTCCATCGCGACGTCAAGCCGGGCAATATCCTGGTGGACCGCACCGGCACGGTCAAGATTCTCGACATGGGCCTGGCCCGCTTTTTCAACGACGAAGACGACGTCCTCACCAAGAAATACGACGAGAACGTGCTCGGCACGGGCGATTACATGTCGCCCGAGCAGATCGAGGACAGCCATAGTGTGGACACACGGGCGGACATTTACAGCCTGGGGGCGACTTTTTATTTCCTCTTGACCGGCCAGGCGCCGTTCGGCGAAGGCACGGTGCACCAGAAATTGACCTGGCACTTGACCCGGCAACCCAAGCCGGTGACGGCCCTGCGCGCGGGCGTGCCGGAAGCGGTGGCGAACCTGATCCTGCGGATGCTGGCGAAGAAGCCGGCCGACCGCTTTGGGGACCTGGGGGCGGTGGTCGAAGCGCTGGCGCCGTGGACGCAGGTCGCCATTGGGCCGCCGCCCGACAGCGAGATGCCGGCCATGAGTCTGGCGGCCACCGGCGCCGCCGGGGATACCAGCTCGACGCTTATTTCCAAGGGGGCGCCAGCCGTCCGTTCGATCCCCCCCAGCTCGCGGCCGGCCACGCCCTTTCCCGTGCGGCCGCCGGTCGCGCCGGTGGTGGCGCCACCGCCTACCCCTTTTGCCGATTTGAATCCCGTCCAGGGCGGTTTCCAACCGGCCCAGGACGCCCCCGCCTGGCACAGTCTGGCCGCCGACACCGACGACCTCCGCGGCGCCGCCGACACCAGTCTTTCCCGCTTGCCGCGACCTCCGCGCCAGCGCCGCCGCTTGTTCCTGGTCCTGACCCTGGGTGGGCTGGTGTTTGTGGCCGCCACCACCTTCCTTATCTGGCAAATTGTCCGCTCCAAAACCGAGCCCACCCCGGTCGCGCGCGGACCGCTCGAAGTCGGCCAGGCCAAGACGTATCGCACCATTGCCGAGGCCCTGGCCCATGCCCAGGAAGGCGACGTCATCGAATTGTGCGATGCCGCCCATGTCGAGAACCTGATGGTCACGCCGACCAAAGCCCGGCCCACCGGGGTCACCCTTCAGGCCAAACCGGGGATCACCGTGGTCTGGTCGCCCGCCAGCAAAGATCCCACGACCCCCCTGCTGTACTTGGCCAAGGCGGAAAATTTCCGCTTGCATGGCAAGAACCTGACTCTCGACGGCACCATCGACGCCGCCACAAACCTCCGCGTGGAAAAACTGCTTTTCCTCACCCTGCACAGTCCCGGCGTGACGCTGCAGGATGCGCATTTACAAGGCTTCGAAAAATGGGGCGTGTACATCATGAATTGCCAGGGCCTCGACAAACGCCCCGTGCGCCTGGCCCGGTTACACATCCGCGGCGACAAGGCCGAGGCCAAAGGCATCTTTTTCGATGCCGATAATCAAGTCATCCCGCCGGTCAACGATCACATCCACATCGAAGAGTGTCAGTTTCCAGGCTTGGACGTGCCGCAGGCCATTACCCGGAAGAACAGCAGCGTCACCGGCAAGAACATCCGGGCCGGCAAGTGGCAAGATTAGTTTTCCAAGCCCCAGGGCGAAGAGTCGTGCCGCTTTCTGAAACGTGGCGACAATCAAATAATCCTCTCCTCAATGAAAAAGAATGTCCCCCCCCCTTAAACCTGCCGCCGATTTGACGACGGAAGATGATCGAGAACCATTGGCCCGGCATCGCTCTCTATTGCCGTCCAGAGAACA
>CAZFGM010000922.1:0-2577 GCA_964518515.1 uncultured Alcaligenaceae bacterium
TCGCGTGGGTCCAAGGTCAGGTTGGGCCGTCCGGACGCGGTATAAGCGATCCTGGAAGGTTTTTTTTTGTGGTTTCGGGCGGGTATGCTCCGCACCCTATGATTCAGCACCTTGAAGGGGATGCCCGGCAGGTTTTACCCACCTTGGCAGCCAGGAGCGTCCAGTGCTGTGTGACGTCGCCCCCGTACTTCGGAATGCGTTCGTATCTGCCTGACAACCATCCCGCCAAAGCCCTGGAGATCGGGCAGGAAGCTACCGTAAAGCAGTACATTGACACCCTTGTCGGCATCTTCCGGCAGGTCGCGCGGGTGCTGCTCGATAGGGGCACGGTCTGGTTGGGGCTGGGTGATCGTTACGCCGACAAGGACAGTGCCCAGGCCGCCGGCGTCAAGGACGGGGACCTCATGGGGTTGCCCTGGCGGACAGGATTGGCGTTGCAGGCGGATGGGTGGTATCTCAGGAGCGACATTATCTGGCACAAGCCGAACCCGAAGCCCGAGAGCTGCCATGATCGCCCGACGAAGGCGCACGAGTACCTGTTCCTCCTGAGTAAGAAAAAAAGTTATCACTACGACATTGATGCCTTGCGGGAACCGGTCACGTCCACCGGCGGGGCGTGCTTCGGCAAGCAGCGGATCAGCGTCGAGGGGACGGGGGCACAGAGTCGGCGCCTCAAGTCTGCTGCGGAGCGGAACCACCCGCTCGGAAAGAATAAACGAGACGTCTGGAAAATTCCCGTGCGGACGGATTTTCCAGGCGCCCACCTTGCAGTCTTTCCCCGCGAGCTGGTGAAACCGTGTATCCTCGCCGGCTCCATCCGTGGCGGAGCAGTTCTTGACCCGTTCGCCGGCAGCGGCACGGTCGGCCAGGTTGCGGAGGAGTTGGGCCGCAATGCGGTTCTCATCGAACTCAACCCGGTCTACGTGGAAATGCAGAAAGGGCGGCATGCTATTCAAACCGTCCTGGATTCCAACCACCAGCAGGCGAATGAGAGCGAAGGAAAACCGGGATGGCTCTTTTGATATGGGGGACGGGTCAGGGTGTGCTGGGCGGAGCGCCTTGAGTCCGCAGGAGACTGAGAAGCTCGATGTCCGTGAGGACCTGGATTGCCTGGGCGGTGCAGTACGCCCGCACGTCCGGATGGTGCAGGTGGCGATCGCGCGTGCAGAGGACCTCGGCTTGGCCGGCAACGGCTGTCGCAATCACCGGATCGTCCTCGGGATCATGGGGCACGACCGACGCCGATATGGCCTGCGTTGAATTCACCATGAGAGCTGCCGCTTGTACCTGCTCCACGTAGGCGTCGATCTCCTCGTCGCTGAGGCCGTGCACCTTGCGCATGCGTTCGTAGCGCAGGACGCGGGAGAGTTCGGAGAGCAAAAAGGGGGAAAGGATAAAGACGTGCGGAGGGACCGCAACCACGTCAAAGAGTTCCCGCGCGGGGCCGGCTTTCCCTGGCGTGGCACGGGCCAGAATGTTCGTATCCAGAACGACGCGCATCAGGGGGTCCGCCGGCGAACGTGTTCCATGGCTTCATCGACGGCGGCGTCGATCTCCTCGTCCGTAACGCCGTGGGCGTTCGCGTAGGTCTCCGCCTTGGCCTGGATCTGGTGAATGCCCGCCAAAGCCTTTCGCCGCGTGGCCTCATCCGGGACCACGCCCGCCGTAAACGCCAGGATGAAGATTTGCTGATTCTCCTGGAGTTGACGACCCAGGAGACTCTCCAGACAGCGCTTGTCGCTGTCCTGGATGTCCTTGACGTTCCGGACCGTGAGAAGCTCGTTTTCCATGGCTCCATTGTACGCCAAAGGGTCCAGGAAGAGGAATAGAAGACCGGGTTTCCGTCAGGGTCATCTAAAGCCTACGAGAGCCCTAATCGAACAGGTTTCTTTGCCGGGCGGGTTCCTCCGCCACGGAAGAGTGAGCGGGATCAAGGGGAAGGTCCGCTGCCGTGTAGCGATTAATGCGTTCGCCGCAGTCCGCCGCACAAGGGTCCTTGGGCATCCTTCTGCCGGCCGTCCCGTCCAGAAGTTCTTGTCGTAGATTGCCGGCTGTCACTTGGTGGATGGGAATGCCACCCTGGGCGGCCTGGTCTGTCAGCCAGCCGAGGTGGTTGTAGACCGCTTTGGGTTCCCAGCCGGTGTCCGCGAAGATGGCGCAATCGAGCTTTTCGTGGAATTTTCCCCGAAGCGCCATGAGCAGGACCGTCGTGCTCTGCACGCCGGCGCCGAGCGAGAGCACGCGGAGTATGGGGACGGTGGCGAGCTGCTCGACCGGCATTGGTCAGGTGATGGGCTGGCCGAAAGGCCTGCGGCTGGCGATATCGTGGGATTCGGTTGCCTTTCGCAGGGCCTGGACCTTGAGATAGGCCGCCTTGCGTTGGAGCAAGGCGGCGCGGCGGGCTTGCCGGGCGGTGCTATCAAGGCCGGCCGTGCCAATGGCCGGGTCGGTCTTCTCAACCGTGTCCGCAAGTTGACGCAGGGCGCCGGCAAGTTCGAGGTAGATACTCTCACCGAAGCGGGGATATTCACCGTACTCGCGGGCGTGGTGCGCTCGTTTGACAGCGCGATCGGCCTC
>CAZFGM010000923.1:0-2573 GCA_964518515.1 uncultured Alcaligenaceae bacterium
TATTGATTATCAGTTTGCGACAACTTTTTGTCGCCAAAACGGCCCGAAGGGCCTATCCCGAGAAAACACAAGCCTTCCTCCGGCTTGCAAGCTATAATGAACTCAAGAGAAAACCCTCCGGTTCCTGCCTCTCCGGGCCTTCTTTTTTCTCGGAGAATTCCGGTCATGATCAAACCCCTCGTTTTTTTTGGATGGTTTTTCATCGCCGTTGCATCCGTCGGCAGGATTGCGGCCCGGGAACCGGCCCAGAAGAAGCTGGAACCGAAAGCGGCAAAGATCACCTTCACCCGCGACATCGTGCCGCTCCTGAGCAAATACTGCACCGCCTGCCATGGCGGCAAAAAACCCAAGGGCGACATGGCCCTGGACAAGATCACCGACGATTTCGAAGCCCTCAAGCATCCGGACATCTGGGACAAGGTGGGTCAAAACCTGCGCGCGGGCAACATGCCGCCGGAAGGCCGAACCAGGCCGACCGCCGCCGAGATGGACAAGATCTTGAAGTGGGCCGATACGGCCGCGGTCAAGATCGATTGCACCAAGGCGCGCGATCCGGGCCGGGTCACCCTTCGCCGCCTCAACAAAGCCGAGTACCAGAACACCATCCGCGACCTGGTCGGCATCGACTTCAAGCCGGCCGAGGATTTTCCCGCCGATGACGTCGGCTACGGTTTCGATAACATCGGCGACCTCTTGACGCTGTCGCCCTTGCTCCTGGAAAAGTACCTCGATGCTGCCGACAAGATCGTGACCGAAGTTTTCAAGAATCCGGACATACGCCAGCGGATACTGAAGAAGCCGCCGCCCAAGACGCCGCCCGAGAAGAAGGGCCAGTTCCTGCGCGAGACGATCGAGCACTTCGCCGGCCGGGCCTATCGCCGGCCGCTCACCGACGATGAATTCCAGCGGCTGCGCCGCTTCCTGGAGCTGGCCCGCGACCAGGGTCAGGGCTTCGAAGTGGGCGTCCAGCTCGTTTTCAAGGCCATCCTGGTCTCGCCGCATTTCCTCTTCCGCGTCGAGCTGGATTACGATCAGCGGCCGGGTGCGGTTTACCACATCAACGAATGGGAGCTGGCCAGCCGGCTGTCGTTTTTTTTGTGGAGCAGCATGCCCGACGACCAGCTTTTTGCCCTGGCCCGAAGCAAGAGCCTGCGTCAGGGAGACGTGCTGGACAAACAGGTGCGGCGCATGCTGGCCGATCCAAAAGGGCGGGCCCTGACCGACAACTTCGCCGGCCAGTGGCTGCAGCTCCGCCGCTTCCTGGCCGCCACGCCCGATCCAGGCATCTATCCCAAGTTCAACCAGGAGCTGCGCCGGGCCATGCTCCGCGAGACGGAGATGTTTTTCGAGAATCTCATCAAGGAAGATCGCAGCATCCTGGATTTCATCGACGCCGATTATTCGTTCATCAACGAAACGCTGGCGAAGCATTACGGCATGGCCCAAATCAAGGGGAAAGATTTTCGCAAGGTGAAGCTGCCGCCCGAGCGCGGCGGCGTCTTGACCCACGGCAGCATCCTGACCCTGACCAGCAACCCGACGCGGACATCGCCGGTCAACCGCGGCGTGTACATTCTCGACAATATCCTGGGCACGCCGCCGCCGCCGCCACCGCCCGACGTGCCCGAATTGCCCGCCGCCGGCGCCGAGCTCAAGGGCACTCTGCGCCAGCGCATGGAACAACATCGCACCAATGCCTTGTGCGCCTCGTGCCACCAGCGCATGGATCCGCTCGGCTTCGCGTTCGAGAATTTCGACGGCATCGGCGCCTTCCGCACCCGGGAGGGCAAATTCCCCATTGATTCGAGCGGCACTCTTCCGGGAGGCCAAAACTTCAAGGGGCCGAAAGAGCTTCGGCAGATTCTAAAAACCACGCGTGCCGGAGACTTCCGCAGATGCTTCACCGAAAAAATGCTGACTTACGCCCTGGGCCGCGGCCTGGAACCCTACGACAAGTGCGCCGTCGATGACATCTCCGCCGCCGTGTCCCGGAACCAGGATTGCTTTTCCAGCGTCGTGCTGGCCATCGTGAACAGCGAGCCGTTTCAGAAGAGGAAGGCGAAAGGGGAAAAGAAATAGCCGTTTAGCCTTCAAGGTATACGAGGTGGCTATGGAAAATCTTCAGGCGGGAACTGCCGGTACAAGAGCTTCGCCGCGGCGCTGGCCGCTTTTCCTGGTGGGCGTCGTGCTGTTCCTTCTGGGACCAGGAATCTATTTCGTCCAACTCAGCTTGAAACATCTGAGGATGCCCTGGTACGTGCCGATCCTGTCCTCCATCGGTGTAGTGTTCATGGTAGTCTCGGTTTGGCAGCGCCGGGGCTTTTTGCGGAGCGCTGCCCTTGTTCTTTTCGTTATGGTGTGTGGGCTCGAATGGTTTTTCGCGCTGGTACTCACCAAGACGCCGGACTACACCGGGCCGGCTCAACCCGGCCGAATGGTCCCCGCGTTTGCCACGACACTTGCGGACGGCAAAGCTTTTACCAACCAGGATCTTGAGATGGGGCTGGCGACAATCCTGGTTTTCTTTCGCGGCCGCTGGTGGGGGATTTGCATGGTCGAGCTCGGCGAGCTCG
>CAZFGM010000924.1:0-2569 GCA_964518515.1 uncultured Alcaligenaceae bacterium
GATGAGTCTGAAGATCGACACCTTGCCGGTGGAACTGAAGAAATGACGGCTGGCCAGGCGCTGCCCGCCAAAAATAATCGCCAGGCCTTTCCTGATTGGCATTTTCTGGTTATCCTAGTAGGCCCGGGCTCGCAGGGCCGGAGGCCGGGGACTTTCTCAGAAGTACAGTTTTGCCGGGCTTTGCAGGTGGTTTCCCCAGATCCCGACCTTCCCTGGGATTGGGATGGTTCAAATTTGGGTGGCATGTTGCAAGAGGGTACCCCAAAACTGGGGGGGGGGTATATCACCACAACATTTGACGGCCCCCCCCTCTCTTAGCTGCGTAAGTTTCGGTTGTTTTCGGGTTTACGATTCGCGGGGGGGTACGTCAACTTGGTTTTCAGATTTGACGTACCCTGCGTTTCCTTTAATACAAGGTAAAGTGTTACCCAGAAAACCTTGCTTTTGAACCATGCCGGTATCGTACCCCCCCAACGTAAATATTCGTCCAACCCCGTGTTTGCGCGCACGGACAAGCCCAGTGCTGGGATTTTAGTAGCACCGGAGTGATTGTCATCCCGCGTGGCCTTAAGAAGTGTTCGGGTTGTCGACCTCATCGGCCGCTGCCGTGCATTCTTCGGGGGATAGGTTCCAAGGCAAGAAGGAGCGGATGTCCTCGGGAGCTTTGCCGCCCGCCTGGGCACATTTTTCCAGAAACGCCTGTAGCCACCTGCGCGGATTCAGCTTCCACATCTGTAAAGTAGCAAAGAGCGAAAACAGCATCGCGGCCAAACGGCCACTCCACTCGGCCGCCGAGCCGTAAAAATTCTTGCGCCCCACGGCGGGTCCACGGAGACGGCGTTCCGAAGCATTGTTGTCCATGGGAATTCGCGGATCGTCGACGAAACGGGTCAGCCCCTCCCAGTGCACTTGCAAGCTGGTCAACACCTTCCGGCAAGGCTCACGTAGCTGTGGGTCGGCCAACTTGGCAGCGGTCTGTGCCTGCATGTCCTTGACGGCAGCACCCAGAGCCGTATCCGCGGCCGTAAACTCGGGCCCCGGGGCCGGCACAGCCAGGCGTTCGCGGTTCAGCCGATAAAGATGGCGAATACGCTGCAACCACAAAAGAGCCCAGTCCTTCAACTCTTCCCAGCCTTTACCGACCTGCACAAAATCGCGACGCACATGAGCCCAGCAAAACACCAGCAGGATGGAGCCGTTCTTCACCTGGGCCATGGCCTTGTACGAGGACAGGCGATCGACCATCAAGTAGATGGTGTCGCCGTCTTGAGGATAATGCTCCTCGGGGACCTTGCGGCTGCGGCTGGGGTCGAGACGATACACCGCGGTGTCTTCGCCCAGATGCAGCCACAACCACCAGAGGTGATTGCTTTTGTCTTCCTGGGCAATGAAGACCAGCCAGCGGGTTTCGTCGCCTTGGTTGTAGACCGACTGGCGGTTGCGCTCGATCACCGCTTCGTAAACCGGCCGAAACAGCGGTTCGAGACGACGCAAGCCATCGGTCACGGTCCCTAAAGGCAGCTCCAGGTCCAAGGTCCGCCAATGTTCCAGCAGCCGGTGCGTCGGCCGATAGCTCAAAAACTTGTCGAGCAGAATTTCCACCCACACCGACATCCCCAAGCGTCCCTTGGGAATCAGTTTGGGCACAGCAGGAGCCGTGACCATTTGCCAACTGCCAGCACAACCGCAGGTCGCCCGATAGCGGCGACGCCGTAGCACGCGCCGGTACGCTCGAACTTCAATCTCGATCTGCTCCGAGTCTTCGGTATCACTCATCTCGGCGAACGGTTTGCCACAGTCCTGGCACACACGCTCTGCCTCGGGCACGTCGACGAATTCCTCACGCGCCGGCAGATGCGCATGGTCACGCCGTTTGGGACCGGGTCGGCCGCGCTGCTGGCCACGCGGACGCTTGGCCGTGGTGGTGCTGGGGTCCACGAGGTCATTGGAACGATCCGTCCCGGCTGCCTGTTTCTCGGATTTGCGTCCGAACAGTCGATCTTGGAGTTTGCGATTCTCCCCGCGGAGATGTTCGATTTCCTGTTCCAGGGCAGCAATTCGCTCGACGGCTTTGGCATGGATGCCTTTCCAATAGCCCGCTTGCTGCCGCAGTTCGTAATTCTCACGCTGCCAGCGCGCCATGTCCGCCCGCAACCTGGCCGTTTCCTCGCCCGGTTGCGTCAAAAGTTCCGGTGTCCCCGGTAGCTCCATCGCAGGGGACAGTTCCAAAAGCATGCCTTCCATGACATGCCTGTTTTACCAGAACTGCGGAAATCGAAGAAAGGCCAGTTTGCCGACGGGGTTGGACGAATATTTACGTAGATGACAAGGTAAACCCATACGGGCGTAGGGGATAGTGTCGTTCCACGGTGAGTACGAGACTGAGTAGAAGGGAGAGTCGGGAGGCCCTCAAATCTTTATCTTGTCCAGCCGTTTTTCCCAGTCAGCGCAAATTAACCGGGTTGTTGCTGAGGACGCTCCCAGGTACCGGACTGGATCGTCGAGCACCGCTTTTTGCTCGGCAGTCAGGTTAAGAAAATATTTCTGCATACCGGCATCGGTTCGGATG
>CAZFGM010000925.1:0-2567 GCA_964518515.1 uncultured Alcaligenaceae bacterium
GTTGGGGACCTTGTCTTTCGGCCAGGGCTCGAGCTTGACCATCTGCAGGTTGACCGGATCGCCGATGCCGATGACTTTGGCGGCCACGAAAATCGGCTGGGTGTCTTGCGAGGCAACGACCGTTGTCTTTCGGCCGGCCAAGACCTGGTTAATTCCCAGGGCCGCCACCAGGCCGCAACCCAGCGACAGGGCCAACAGGATCATGGACTTCGCACGCATTGATCGCTCCCGCAGAAGTAACTTTCGCCGCTGATCGGCTCGACCACGCCAACGTTTGTTTGGCCGCTACTCCACAGTTTCGCGGCGCATGACCGCCGTCGCTGTCAAGCTTCGGTTATTGAGATACATTGGCGTACCGAGCCAACTTACTTGATTGAAAGGAATGGTGACTGTAACTGTGACAGGATCGCCAAAACCGGCAGACGCTGGATCGGCCGGATCAATCGTCACATGGTCAGCCGAGGCGCCCGAGATTCCTCCTCCCTGCAAGTAGTCCACGACGCGGTCCTCGACGTCGGTGGCCGTGGCACCATCCAGCACCGCGCTCCGCGCTCCTTCGCGTGCGGCGTTTGTCATCACCTGCTGGACCATCACCGCTCGGCCGTATTCGATCATGCCGAAGACCATCAAGAACAACACCGGCGCGACAACCGCAAACTCGACTGCGGCCGCTCCGCGTCGATTTCTTCGGCACAACCGGCAGACTTTCTCCAGGTTGAAATGCATTGGATGTGGTTTTGACATTGGACAATCCTCTCACGAGGCCGCCGCAATCGTTCATGGGCGGCCTGGTTGCGAAATGCGCGGTTCACAGCAGCATTCCCGCCCAGGCAAAATAGGCAATTGTGCCAATGGCAATGGGAATGCCGTACGGTAGCAACAACATGGAACTTTTTCGCTCGGCGGCAATCACCGAAAGCTGATTCGGGTCGCGAATCGTCAGGATCTCGGACAGGATCAGCGTGAACTGCGACCCGTGGTGCTTCCAGGCCCGCCGGTAAACGACCATTGCCAAGGCGATCACGCCGCCAATCACCGCCGAGACGCAGAACGAGTAGAAGGTCACCGACGCGCCCACCCAGGCGCCGACGCCGGCCAGCAATTTCACGTCCCCCGCCCCCATTCCGCCGATGGCATAGGCCGGCAGCAGCAGCCCCAAGCCGACGACCGTCCCAAACAGGCTGGCGCCCAGACCTTCCCAGCCGCCGGTGATGCCGCCATAGGCCCAGCCCAGCAGGATCATGGGAAACGTGATCAGATTGGGGACCTTCAGCTTGTAGCCGTCGATCGCCGCCGCGATGACCAACGTCAATGTCACCAGCCACACGGGCCAGTGTTCCGCGAAGCCTCGGACGATGGATGCAGGTTCGAGCATGGTTTCCAATTCCGTTTTTGTTTCACGTGCGCAAGGCGACGAGCGAGGTCCACACCGCGGCCATCGCGGTGAAGAACCAGAGGAACGCCTGTAAGCCGCCGGCGAGCGCATCGCCGGAGAGGATCGGGTACATGGTCTTCTTTCCCTTCCGTCACCTACTTAAAACCCTAGCACGTGAATTCCTGCTCGCCGTGGTCCAGCCGGCGTTTTCCCGCCGGGCTGCAAACGCGCGCGTGGCCGGCGCAAGGGAGCCGACAAGGCCCCTCGCACCGGCCACGCTACGACGTAGTGCGCGACTAGGTGCCGGCACCGGCGTTCAGCGAGTTGCCGACGTCGGTGAACGTCTGGTTGGCCCGCGTGCCGATGGTGCTAATCGCAGCCAAGCACACGATGATGATCAGCGCCAGCATCACGGCGTACTCCACCGCGGTGGGGCCGTCTTCCGAGACCAGGAAACGTTGGACTTTCTTGGCGAGCAGGTTCATGACGATCTCCTGTAAAGGCTTTTGGTCGCCCCAGGGCCGCTTGTGTAAGTGGCCCGCGAACAGGGCAAACCGTAACAACAAGTAACTTTGGGTCCCGGCAGGTACGGCGACGGCTCGCGCCGGCGCTGGCCTGCACTGTACCTCCCGGAAACCCAAAACCCGGCACAACAAGCCTCTGCTCCTCATTCGCGCCAGAGCGATCGATTGCTGCACGCCTGTGTTTGAATCAGAGGTGACAATCATCCCTTCGGCAGCCAGGCTTCCGGCGGCGAATCGCCGCCGGCCCTTGGCTTTGCGCCCCGGCCTTGCGACCGGTTTGCCTTTGTCGAGGATGCCGAGGCGGCAGGCCCTCGGATCGTGCTCCCCCGCTCCGACCCAAAGATGTGAGTTCGGTACGGAAGGGGGCGAGTCACGGCGAGCCCGGCCTTGTGGGCCGCGCTCTGTTTGAGGCCGTTCACCGAAGTGCCCGACCTCACTCAAACCTTAGGTCATGCCTTTCGATTGTCAAACGCGGCAATTCAGAAAAGTGGGAGGAATTGCTCAAGTGGCGAGTGGTTTTCGATTCGCGTACAATAGTTCACGAACTCAGGGTTGCGTGTTGAGGGTCACATCATGCGTACCGAACTCATACGATCGGAAATCCAGAGACTGCTCCGCCAAGCCCCTTTCCGCCCATTCGCCCTCAGTATGGAAAACGGCGAACGGAT
>CAZFGM010000926.1:0-2565 GCA_964518515.1 uncultured Alcaligenaceae bacterium
TCTACTCCTACGGCTTCAGGCGCTGGTTCTTCAACCTTTATAGCCTCGGACAGCAAACCCATGAAAATTGTGCCGAAGGGGCTGCGTTCATTCGACGCCCACGATGCCGACTTTTTTCTCGAACTGCTCCCCGGTCCGCGTGATCGTGAAGGGCTGCCAGACAGCATCCGCTTCTGGAAGACCCCCATCGAAGAGACAGATCCTGATAGCACTTTCGCCTTGGACTCATTTATGGACCATCGGGTTGCGGCAAGTCATCGCTGGTCAAGGCAGGTCTTCTCCCTCGGTTGTCAAACAACGTGATTACGGTTTACGTCGAGGCCACTGCAAACGAGACCGAGACTCGTCTGCTCAATGGATTGCGGAAACGATGTCCGACCCTTGCCAATCATCTTGGCTTGAAGGAGACCCTCGCCACACTGCGTCGCGGACAGAACATTCCCGGGTCCTCGAAGGTGGTAATCGTTCTCGACCAGTTCGAACAATGGCTGCACGCTCGGAAGGATGAGGAAAACACGGAACTCGTACAAGCCCTGCGGCAGTGTGACGGTGGCCGGGTGCAGTGCGTTGTCATGGTGCGGGATGACTTCTGGATGCCGGCAACACGGTTCATGCGGGAACTTGAGATTCGACTTCTTGAAGGCCAGAATTCCGCAGCTGTTGATCTTTTCCCGATTCGCCACGCAGAGAAAGTGCTGGCTGCGTTTGGACGCGCCTTCGGCGCATTGCCGGAAAGTCGAGGTGAGGTTGGCACGGAACAGCAGCGATTTCTCGAGCAAACGGTTCGAGACTTGGCCCAAGACGGAAAGGTGATCTGCGTCCGCCTGGCACTGTTTGCGGAAATGATGAAAGGCAAATCATGGACGCTCGCCACATTGAAGGAAATGGGGGGCGCCGAGGGTGTGGGCCTTACCTTCCTTGAAGAGACGTTCAGCGCTGCCACGGCCCCGCCCGAACATCGCTATCATCAGAAGGCGGCCAGGGCCGTCCTCAAAGCTCTGCTGCCGGAAACCGGTACGGACATTAGGGGCCTCATGCGATCTCATGCCGAATTGCTTACTGCGTCAGACTACGCCAGCCGCCCCAAGGATTTTAACGATCTAATCCGCATTCTCGACACCGAAACCCGCCTTATCACACCGACCGATCCCGAAGGCCAGAATCCGGAAAACGACTCCGTGTCGCGGCTTCAGCCGGGCCAAAAGTACTACCAATTGACGCACGACTACCTCGTGGTGTCGTTGCGGGATTGGCTAACCCGCAAACATAAGGAAACTCGAAGGGGCCGAGCCGAGCTATTGCTTGCGGATCGAGCAGCCGTTTGGAATGCGCGCCCCGAAAACCGCCAACTGCCGTCATTTTTGCAGTGGGCCCATATCCGGTTGTTAACTCAAAAGAAAAACTGGACGGCACCGCAGCGAAAAATGATGACTGCCGCAGCTCTATATCATGTCATTCGAGCGTCAATCGTGGCGATCTTTTTGGCATTGATTGGCTGGGGTACTTACGAAGGTTTTGGGACATTCAAAGCCCATGCATTACGAGACCGGTTGCTGGATGCTAACACGTCGGACGTTCCGACAATTGTGGCGGACATGGCACCATTTCGCCGTTGGATAGAGCCTTTTCTTCGTGACGCATTCCACGACGCTGAGGCCAAGCGGGACATTCGCAAGCAACTCCACGCCAGCCTCGCCCTATTGCCGACGGACGCCAATCAGAAAGACTATCTGTATGGGCGGCTTTTGAATGCCGCACCGCACGAGGCTCCTGTTCTTCGAGATGCTTTGAACCCGCACAAGGAAACTTTGGTGGAAAAACTTTGGCTGATCGTAGAACAAGAACAGCCCAATAAAGAGCAGGAACCCCAGCGACTTCGAGCGGCCTATGCGTTGGCAACCTATGATCCTGACAATCAAAGATGGGGTAAGTCATGTGCGACGATCACGGAGGATCTTGTCTCGGTGAACCCAGTCTATCTGGGACAATGGAGTGAGGGATTTCGGCCTATCAAGGACAAATTGTTGGGGCCGCTTTCCGTCATTTTTCGAGAGCGTAAACCTGAGCGTGGCGCCGAGAGAACGCTGGCGACGAATATTTTGGCTGACTATGCCGCTGAAAAGGCGCACATCCTGGCCGACCTCCTCATGGAAGCGGATGAGAAGCAGTTCGCGGCCCTCTATCCGAAGTTGAAGGAGCATGGGCAACGGTCAGTAGGTCTGTTGCAAGCTGAATTAGACAAACAAGCCACCGGCCCCGTTCTTACGTTGGAGGAAACGATCGTCAACGACGATCCGCTGATTAAGGTCATCGGTCTGGATGAGGCCTTGTCTCTACCTGCGAAGGTGGTTCCTGTGGCATTCCAAGCTGGGAAAACGTACACCATTACACTGGACAGCATGGATCTGGATTCTTTCCTTGTCATACAGGACAAGCACGGAAAGCAAAAGGCCTTTGACGACAACAGCGGTGGGGGCTTGAATGCAAAACTGATATACACCGCCCCCAGAGATTGTTTTGGTTCAGCCTGAAATGGAAAAATGCCGAGGTCGAGTTAGCGGGTTA
>CAZFGM010000927.1:0-2559 GCA_964518515.1 uncultured Alcaligenaceae bacterium
AAGGCAATGGCATTAAGGCCCGCAAGGAAGCTGCCAAGGCCCTGGAAATTCTCGAGGAAAAGAAGGGCAAATTCCCGCCGGGGATTGCGGAGCTTCAAGCGGACATTTACAACACCCTGGGCCTGACGTACGCTCTGGGATCGCCGGAGGCCATCGCCGCTTTTCGCCGCTCGTGCGAGATCGGCGACAAGCTGCTGGAGCGCCGCGACTTGACGCGCAATCCCGGTTTTCTTTCCATTCTGGGGACGTGGTACCGCGACCTGGGGGGCGCATTGCAAGCCGCCAAAAACCCGCCCGAGGCGGAGAAGGCTCTGCACCAGGCGGTAGATTTGGGCCGCCGGGCGGTGCAGCTCCGCCCGAAATCAGCGCGCTTTCGGGACAACCTCGAGCGTTCCTACAAAGTCCTCATCGATCATTACCTGGCCCAGGAAAACGACACGAAGGTGAAAGAACTCCGCGCCTTGAGGAAAAAGGATTTGGAAACCGAAAAGTAAGCATCCTCCTGTTGGCCTTGCTGCGACCCGTCGACATCGACTCCTTGCTTGCGCTGCGGGCTTGATTCCAGGCGAAAAACAGGCCGTAGGCCGGGTGCTTTCGGTTGGGCTGGAGGCGGACCGCGAAACCGTGCTCCCGCAGAAAATCTGCCAACACGGCCAGTGTAAACTCCGGATATCCCGCCACGGCATAGAGCTCCGGGTAGGCGCCCAGGTGATATTCGCCGCACAGGGATTCGACGTGTTCCAGCTTCCGCGCGGTCAGCAGGATGGGCCATTCGGCGCCTTCGCAATCGAGCTTTAACAGGCGGATGCGCCGGCCATGGCGTTGGACCGCGCGGGTTACCAGGTCGTCCAAGGGCCAAGCGGGAACGGCCTGGCCGGTGATGCCGCCGGCTACCTGGCCGGCGCCGGTATTGCGCGGACCGAGCGGGTTGTGAAGATGGAGCTTACCTGGCGGTTGGTCCGAGCGCCAGACGGCGGCGCGCGCGGCCTCGACCCGATCGTGATACGGTTTCAGGTTGCGGCACAGCAGGTGATAATTGCTCGGGTCCGCCTCGTAGCAGTAGACAAAGCCGGCCTGGCGGTGCAGAGCCGCGTAGGCGAAACAGCCGCTATGGGCGCCCACGTCGAGGATCACATCACGCGGGTCGAATCTGGCGGGCAAGTCATATTCGTTGTCCAGCACGACCGTCTGAAAAATACGCCGATCCATGGTCCGGGGGCGGAGCACCCAGTGCCTGGGTTTGCGCCAGGAGAAACAGAAACGCCGGTAGAGCTCGGTAAGCAGGCTCATGAAGGGACGTCCTTGTCCATTTCCGGTTGATCGCCACGCGCCGACCAATTGTGGGCCAAGCGGCCGAAAGGATCAAGCCCAACTCAAGGGTTAGAAAGAAACCACGAAAGACGCGAAAAACACGAAAAAGAAAAACATCCCGATGGGCGAGCAAAATCTCTGTCGTGTTTTTCGAGTCTTTCGTGGTTCAAAATCTTCGCGCTTCGCACCTTACGGCTTGGCAAAAACCTTGGCGTCCAGTTTGCCCAGGGCCTGGAACTCGACAACCTCCCCTTCGACAAACTTCTTGCCGTCCCGGTGCAGCAGGATGCGGCGGGGCACTTGCACGCCGTCCAGGGGTTGATACTTCTGAAAGAAGATTTCCTGGACGAACTCCTTATTCCCCTCTTTGGCCGGGTAGACCGCTTTCAACAACAAGCCGCTTTTCTTGTCAAAATACAGCTTGACCTCCGGGTAATCCTTGCGGGTCACCTTGACGCCCAGGGCCGGCCTCTTGTCCACGGTCGCTTCGTCCAGGGCGGTCAGGGTGAAGGCCTTGTCCTTGAGTGGCAGGAGGGTGGCGATCCAGCCGGCCTTGTGGCCCATGATTTGCTGCTCGACTTGCTCCTTGGGCATCGCGCGGGTTCCTTCGCCGTCCTTGATCCAGCCTGTGGCGCCGTCCAGAACGATGGTGAAAACGCCTTCGATTTCCATGCGGAACTGGCTGGGCCACTGCACGGCCATGGCGCCGGTGTAGGGCAGGCCGTCGCCCATGCCGTAATAGACGCCTTTTTCCTTCCAGGTGGCGGCGTTGTGCTTTTTCAGCTTTTTTTCGCCGCCGAGGGCCTTGATGGCCTTGGCGACGATGGCACGCGGGTCGTCACCGTCGCCGGGCCGTACCGCCGTGGCGCCGAGGAAAAGGACCAGAAGTGAAGTTCCCAAAACGCGTCGCATGATGCACCTCCCAAGGGTGAAAAGAATCGACAAGTTGTTGCCTCCCTCACCTGGCCGTCGCTTTGCGGACAAGGCCGACCACGATTGACTGCCCCCTTCTTGCGAGTGAGTGTAATTCCCTGAAAGGTTTCAGGCAACATAATAATCGCGGGAAAGAAGACTTCTCGCTGATCTCATCCGGAAGGAAGTTTCCGAGTTTTCCAGCCCGAAGGCTGACAGAATCAAGCCCAGGGCAAGGGCAGCGCCGCCCTGGGTCGGGGTTATTAAGGCGGCCACGCCCTGAAAGGCAACGCCGTGAAGGATTTTTCCCACTCAAAGATTGGGGTTTTGGTGAAT
>CAZFGM010000928.1:0-2558 GCA_964518515.1 uncultured Alcaligenaceae bacterium
ACCCATGAAATTAGCCGCATGAACATTTGTAGAATTACCAGCTGCACCCATTTGAATTTGTTTCGAATTTCGGATTTCGAATTTCACCTCGGTCAGCGCTGAAAGATCGGCAAGTAATGGGCCGGCACCGACAGGATGATGGTGGCGACGCTGGTGGAGTAGACGGTGCCGACGCCGGTGCTGTCGCCGCCGAAACTGCCGTCGCCGGCCTGGCGCGGCAGCAGCGTCTTGACCAGGCGGCCGTACCATTCCTCCCATTCCTTGCCGCCGACCTGGTGCATGGTGTGGGCGGCGTAGTAATGGCCGTAATAGAAGTAAGAAGGGTCATTAAAATGCTGCTTCAGATAATTGATGGCCTTGGGAAAGCGGTGTTCGAGGTACAGGCGGGGCAGGGCGTCCTTGTCGGCGAGTTTTTCCTTGGGCAAGGGCAGGTCGCTGTAGTTGGCGGTGTAGAGCAGGATGCAGGTGCCGGCGGCGGTGCGGGCGAAGCCGGGGGCGCCCGAGTTGGGCATGTACGTGAAACCGCCGTCTTGTTTGCGGTAGCAGGCCTCGATGTACTTGATGGCGCGTTTCAAGGTCACGTCGGGAACGTGGATGCCGGCGTTCTTGGCGGCGCGCAGGGCCATTACTTGCATGATGGTAACGGAGATGTCGGCGCCGGACGGATTCGGCTCGTAGCGCCAGCCGCCTTGCGGGCTCTGGGAGCCGATGATCAAGTCGGTGGCTTTTTTCAGGATGGGCTTGATGTCGTCGTCGCCGGTGGAGCCCCACAATTCGGCGAGAGCCAGGGTGGCCATGCCGTGACAGTACATATTGCCGCCGCGGGCGCCGACAAGGTACGCCGCTTCCTTGGGCTTGCCGTCGATGACGACGTTGCGCGGCAAGGCGGCGGCCATGAGGAACCGCCCCCCCTTGGACACTTCCGGCCCATACAGGCCCTGGTTGGGCAAGTGCCCTTGGGCAAGGAATGCGAGCAGGGCGAACGACGAGATGGCGGTATTATGGAAATAGCGGCCATCGCTCCACGAGCCGTCCGGATTTTGCTTGCCGGCCAGCCAGGCCAGGGACTTGGCAGTGGCCTTCTTGGTCTGGTCGCTCATCTTGACGTCGCCGCGGGCGGGCAACGGCCAAAGGAAACCAAACAGGATCGCGGCAATCAGGGCTGGTTTTGGCATGTCAACTCCTCACAACGGTTACAAAGCCTCTACTTCCCGTACCGATCAAATTTTTGCAGGCAACAAATCGACTCTGTCCAAACCAGCCCAAATCGAGGTCAAGTCGATGGACAGTCGGACGGCCTTGAGATTTCATTCATTTCGTTCAACACTGGCCAAACTTGCCGGAAGAAATCATCGGCCTATTTGAAAACCAATACTGGCTCAAGATCTTAGAAAAGTTCCCACAGGGCCAATTCGTTCGGTCGGGTTTCCTGCCCGAATGAATCTCGCAACGAACCCCCCTTGCCGTAGCGGCGATTGCTACCCCCACCCCTGCGCGGTCAATGTGGCGGCAAGTTTTCAACTTGCCGTACCGGCCGGTTGGAAACCGGCCGCCACATTCTCTTTGGCCGCGCAGCCATCAAAATAGTAGAGGCCAAGGCTTCCTCCATTCTGGGGAAAAGCGATGATTCTCATGGGAACCAGGTTAACCCAGCGATGGCGGCGCCGCAAGAGGATTGCCAGCCTGATCTCTGCCGCCCCCTTGCTCAATCAGCACCCAGACCCGGCCTTAGCCGGTTTTCTTCTGGCCTGGTTCCTGACGTTTCCGGCCATAACCCGCGGCATCAAGAGCCTGCCACAATCCCTCATGGTTTCGTGCCTTGCCTATTATCTGACGAATCTTGTCGTAAGACCCTTCGGCCTCGCGGCCATGGGCCCCTTTTTCATGCAGCCGAACGGCGCCGCCGGGCACGCGGCCAATGTGGAATTCACCTGACGCCGCCAAAGAGCGGCCTTGTTGGACAACTGGCGGTGGTGGTGGCCAAGCTTGAACCACCCCCGGGTGAGCCCCCTCAATTTTGACCGCGTGCAGTATTATCCCTTTTCTCCCCGGTCCCCACCTCGACCGCGACAATATTGCACGTGCATTTCTCGATTTCCTTCCGTCTATAGAATTAGGGGAAGTTCCGGTCAATCTCCCAGCCATCCTGGAAAGAAGCCCATGGGCTCACTGCCGGCGAGCCAGTGGATCGCGCAGGCCCGTCGGGCCGAGCCCGGAATGCTGGACCGGCTCCTGGAGTCGTATCGCAACTACTTGAAACTTTTGGCCCGGGCATGGATGGGCGCCTCGCTGCGGACCAAGGTCGATCCATCTGACCTGGTGCAAGAGGCGTTGCTCAAGGCGCATCAGCGGTTTGGGCAGTTTAAGGGCGGCACCGAGGCGGAGCTGGCGGCCTGGCTGCGGCAAGTGCTGGCGCGCAACCTGACCGATTGGGTGCGCCGCTTTCGCGCCCAGGGCCGATTGCTCAACCGCGAGAAGTCGCTCGACGACCTGGCCAACCAGTCGGCGCAAGCCCTGGAAAAACTCGTGGCCGGCAGCGATTCCTCCCCCAGCGCCGT
>CAZFGM010000929.1:0-2556 GCA_964518515.1 uncultured Alcaligenaceae bacterium
ACACGGGCGCGGTCGATATCAACTCAACCCCGAAAGTCCAGTACGCATATTCCGAGATGCCGGCCGGCGCCAACCACAGTAGAATTGTCTTGGCGACGGCATGTTTGTACAAGGAGACCGGACGCAACACGGGAAACCCCAGCGGTGGGCGCGTGGCCCAACCGGATGCCCGCGAGGGATAGGTCGGGCCATTTGGGGCGTCGGAGAGGCCCATAGTACCAAGGAAGCCGGTTAACGCCGGTGGCGGGAAGGGGCCTTGGTTCAAGGTGAACGTAAGAAGTGGCTGAGAGCCGGGGGATTGGCGTGAGCCTAGCACCTCCAGTAAAGGTCAGCTGTGAGGAATGGGTTTTTGCTCGCACCTCGCGGGGCAGGCCGTGAACAGGATTTCAGGCCAGCTTCGACAGCCACGCAGCCTTCCGCTCCGGTTTTTTTCTTTTTTCCTCGCACCTGGCTTTTTTGGCTTTTTTCCGCTAAAGGTAGCTACGTTCGATTGTTTTCTGCTTCGGCGAGGGGTTATGCGTATTCCTGATCATCCCACTTTGATCCGCCGGTCGCTGCAGTGCCGGCTCAAGAAATTGACGGCCAGCTCCCCCATCCTGGCCGCCTCTCTCGCCAGCTACAGCCACCGTTGTGGCCGGCCTGTGTGCCGTTGCCATCACGGCGGCCCGCTGCACACCGGGCAGCATGTGACTTTCAATGAGCGCGGCAAGACGCGCTCGGTGTATGTCCCCAAAGGATTGCTTACGGAGGTACGGGCATGGATCGCCGAACACAAACGCCTGAAACAACTACTGCGGGAGATCCATCTGCTGAGCGTGGCTCTGATCCGCACCCACACACGCCAGCGCCGCCGCCAGGCGGGGCGTCCTTAATTGCTGGTCAAGCCTTTGTGCAGACGGTGCATCACTTCTTCCCCGAGTTCAATACTTGGCTGGACGAGCTGCCCGACAGCCGCGCTCCGGAAATGACCGTGTATCCCACGCGTTTCATGATCTGGTGGGGCTTGTGGCTCTACCTGGGACAACTCGGCAGTCGCCGGCAGCTCGACTTCCAATTGGATTGCTGGGGCACGCAAGTGCTGACGAACCTCAACCGCCTGGCCGGGACCGATCTCCAGACGCGTCCCGTCAATGACACCTTGGACCACTGCCTGGAGCACATCGGGGCCGCGCCTCTTGCCGGGCTGCGGACTCGACTGGTGCGGCGTTTGATCCGCATGAAGTCGCTGGATGCGGCACGATTGCTGGGCCATTTGGTGTTGCTCGTCGATGCGACCGGCCTGGTGTGTTGGCAACGGCGGCATTGCCCGTATTGTCTGGTGCAGCGACATGAGCACACGACCTTGTACCTGCATCAAGTGCTGGAGGCCAAACTGCTCGGTCCGGCGGGAGTGGTGGTTTCCATCGGCAGCGAGTTTATCGACAACCAGGACATCAGCGTGTCAGGCGCCAAAGATGCCGAGGAGATCAAACAAGATTGCGAGCTGAAAGCTCTCAGCCGCCTGGCGCCGCAAATGAAACGGGAGTTCCCGCAAGCCAGGTTCGTCTTAGCCGGCGATGGGCTGTACGCCTGTGGCCGCACCTTCCAAATCGCCCGCGACAATGACTGGCAGTACGTGCTGGTGTTCAAGCCCGGCCGACTGCCGGCGGTCTGGGACGAGTTCCAGCGGCTCTTACCTTTGTGCCCACGTCAGGTCCTGGAGCGGACGCTGGCGGATGGCACGCACCAGGTATTTCGCTGGGTCCATGATCTTTCGTATGTGGATGACGAAAAGCGCCGCTGGTGCTTTCACGCTCTGGAGTGCGTGGAGACAGCGCCGGAGGGAACGGTGACGCACTACGCCTGGGTGACGCGCTTGCCGGTTAGCGCACGCACGGTCGAGGAGATCGCCCAGAAAGGAGGACGCTATCGGTGGAAAATTGAGAATGAGGGCTTCAATCGCCAAAAGAACAGTGGGCTGAACCTGGAGCACGTCTATAGCATCGACCCGGAGAAGATGCGGGCCTATTACTATTTGCTGCAAATCGCCTTCATGCTGACGCAGTTGCTGGAGCGGGGCAGCCTGCTCCGGCAACTGACGGCGGATTTGGGGAAGAGACTGGATCAAGCGTTCGGAAGCCTGGCGAACATCGCCCAACGTCTCTTGGAAGGGCTGCGTCTATGCGTTTGGCCGGAAGAGTGTTTTGCCGCGGAGACGGCACAGCGGCTGCGGATCCGATTAGAAGACAGTTCGTAAGCGGGGCGGCCCAGCAGCAACTTCGGGAGTCGGTCGCGTATCACCAGGAAAGCCAAGGAAGCGCAAGGCCGTGACCAACGGCGAGCGGAGATGGTGTGCGCCGATACGGACACGCGGCGGCCACGAAAAAACACCGGCGCTGGAGGTTCAGCCTATTCCTCGCAGCTGCTTGATTCTCACCGGTATTGTCCTCACGATGGGAAAGTTATTATAATCCTACATTCCGCTTTTCTCTTCAATGCGACAAGGAGGTTGCCGTGCCCAAGAACAAAAAGAAAAAACGTAAGCAAAAACGAGCGTGGATGCCTCTTTCCGCGCCT
>CAZFGM010000930.1:0-2545 GCA_964518515.1 uncultured Alcaligenaceae bacterium
ACAACTCCGTAAGTCCTTGCCACATAAGGCAGGATTTCTCGGACAGACTCCTAGGGAACTGCCTTCTATGTTCTTGGACACGATGAAGACGGGATATTCCTCGTTGGTCCCGACATCGTAGACGGGAACGATGTTGGGATGGTCGAGACTGGCGACCGTGCGGGCCTCCGTCAAATAGGCTTCGGCGCTCTCGGGCTTGGAGGTCAACTCTCGGTGTGGCACCTTGATGGCGACAAGCCGTTGCAACTGGTCGTCATTCGCCAGGTAGACGAGCCCAAAGGCACCCCGGCCCAAGACTCTTTCCACCCGATACCGACCGATCCTTTGGGGCAGTACCGACGCCGAGTCATCTGATGTTGTCGGATCGGCAGTTCTCACACTTTGGAACACCTTGATGATCAAAACGGCTTTCTCTGGAAACCTATCGCAATACTCCTTCTGCGTAGGGATCGCGCCGCCTTGACTCCGCCAATACAGTTCCTCCTCCAAGAGCTTGGAAAACAATCCGTCGGAATCGAGATCTGGCTCCGCCGCCAAGAAACCTTCGATTCGAGGATTCCCCTGTTTCGGCAAAGCTTCCCGGAATCTGTCACAGGCTTTGTCGATGCGGATGCGGACCTCAAGAGGGAGTTCGCTCCACTTATTCTCTTCCTGAGTCATTGCTGCCCCCCAGATTGGTCCAAAGCTCGCGGATGAGCGCCAGTTTTCGTTCCACGGTACGCAAAGGCATCGACAGCTTCTCGGCGATTTCTTGATTGGTTAAGTCTTCGAGCCGCAACAGCGTAACATCCTGAAGGCTCTCATCCAGTTTCTGCAATAGCCACTGGCACTGATCGTTCCACTCTGCCTCCAACGCCGGGCTCGTTTGCGCGGATGCCAGGTCTTCGGAGGTTGGCATTTTCACTGCTTCTCCCCCCCGCTTCTGCCGGTTCTCGTTTCTCATGTGTTCCAGCGATTTTTTCTTGGTAATGGCAAGGAATAGTGTTCGCAGATCGTTGCCGTCCCTCACCCCGGGATACCTTCCTTCCGCTGTTCGCCGAAAGAAGGTATCGAAAACGCTGATTGCCACATCTTCAGCGTCGAAGGCCACGATCTTCTTTTGCAGCCGTTGCCGCGCTTGATGGACCACCAAACGCCAGCATCGTTCACATAGTTCGTGAGTTGCCTGCGGATTGCCAGCTTTTAGTTGTTCGAGCCAATAGGTCGTCGAGGTTAGGGCAAGGTCGGGCATTGGTTGTTCCCTCTTTTTGGTGACAGGCAAGTTTCAGACGAGTCTAGCAAGTTTCTTGGGGCTTCGGAATCTGCTATTTCAGAATTCTGCGGATTTCTTGGCGGGTTTCTCATTGTTTCGGCAATGCCTTTTTCGACGAAACAAGAATAGTGACAAACGCATCGAAGGAGATTAACCGCCGTTCCTTGCCTCAAGTTCCCGTTACTCTGTTCCGTCTAACAGGCTGTTTTCGGGGAAATCTGGGCCCTGAGAAACCGCCCTGCGGCTTGCATTTTAGCTGGTATTCGCCGGACAAAGCAAGACCGCGGTGCTACGGACCGTAATAGGAACCGGCACGGCCCCTCCTTCCGCCCCCAAGAAACGATCACCGTTGCTCCGGGCCCGGCCCAGCCTGGATCACCCTGAATCTCCGCGCGGAGATCCATGCGTTTACATCCCCGAGTCGCCATTTTCAGGAGCGAAATCATGAAACATTTCCTGAGACTTGTCAAGCGTTGGCTTGACGGCAAAAAGCAATCGCCCATTCGTCGACCTGTGCGACCCGCCTTGGAGGAGTTCGAGATCCGAATCGTCATGAGCGACACGAAGGGGACCGCGGCACTGGCCGCCCCTGATCTGCCGCCGACGGTCAACGTGGGCGCGGCGCAAACCCCGAGTGGACCGATGAAGGTCATCCACCAGGTCGAACAAACCGCCAGCGCGGCAGTCAAATCGGTTGTCGGCGTCGGCAAAGCGTTGATCAGCTATGAAAAGGCGCCGGAAGTCATCCACCTCAATTCGTCCAAACCCGGCGCCCCCTTGTGGTACGTGAACGGCATCTTGACGGACCGCGGGGCCGCCGTCGAAACGGGCTTGCAGCTGAGCGCCCGGTTCGGACGCCCGGTCAACGTGATTCACAACGAAACCCAGGGACCGATCGTCGATGGCCTGGAGTCGGTGATCGACAAGTCCCGCAGCCCGGTTCCCTTGGTCAACTCCCTCCTCGAGCGTGTTAACCCCGCCACGCGGAAAATTTACGAAGAGCTGCACGCTGCGGCTCAGAAGGGGCAGCCGTTCACGCTCATCACCCACTCTCAGGGCAACCTCCAGGCCAGCGATGCCCTCGACCGGCTGGCGCGAGATCCGTCGGCGCGTGCGTGGATCAAATCGCACCTGAGCTGGGTTGCGCTGGGTCTCCCTCTCGACGTCAAGCACGATGTGCGAGTGCGGCCCAATCTCTTCACCGCCGTGATGAACCAAAACGATGGCGTGACGCGCGCCTTCAATCGCCCGTCGCTGGAAAACGTGGTCAACCTCCTAAAGACCGGGGCTGAC
>CAZFGM010000931.1:0-2541 GCA_964518515.1 uncultured Alcaligenaceae bacterium
GCTTCGTAGCAGGCACGCCGCTCTTGACTCCCGATGGATCCAAGCCGATCGAGGAAATTCAACCGGGAGATTGGGTATTGTCCGCGCCCGAGGACAATCCCGCCGGTCCAGTCGAGGCCCGCCAAGTGGAGGAGGTTTTTGTCCGCGTCGCTCCGGTCCTAAACCTGCATGTGCCTGGCAAGGTAATTCGCACCACAGCTGAACACCCCTTCTATGTCCACGGCCGTGGTTGGATTCCGGCTGGAATGCTGGAGGTCGGGGATTTCCTTCGCAGCCACGACGGCCAATGGATTCCTGTCGAGGCGATAACCGACAGCGGGGAAGTGACAACTGTTTACAACCTGCGCGTGGCGGAGTATCATACGTACTTTGTGGGCTCGTCCGAGTGGGGCTTCTCGGTTTGGGCACATAATGCAACATATGACCCAAGAGATCTTGGTTCGGTTAGTAAGGATGGAAGAATCAAAGGCAAGATTCCAAGCTCTGTGCCCAAAGACTGGAACAAGGAGCAGATCCAGGAGGCCATTCAGGATGTCCGTCGGAGCTTAGCTGTTCGGAGGGCTGAAAGTGCTGACTATGGCGCAATTGGGGGAGGGGACCGTTGGATGAGAATCCAACATAATCGAAGGATTGTTACTGAAGAGAACTTCCTGCGGCAGTTAAGGAAAATGCAATGAATCCAGATATCGACCATTTGGTTTCAATGCTTAAGCAAGCTGACGATGATACTGGCGGCAAGTACATTGATCAAATAACAGATCTGTACCGTGGCGGCGCAGACTTGCGCACTTTGATACCACTTCTGGAGCATCCCGACTCTGGATACGTTTCCCTCGGCGCTTCGATAGTGTCAGAAGTTGCCGATGGCAATCGAGGGCGTGAAATCTTCCAACACCTAGCTGCGCTGTTGACCCACCCCAGTCCGTCGGTGCGCTTTGCTGTTATTGCAAGCGTTACAATGTTAGTCAAACCTTCAGAACTTTCTGTAATTAGGGCGTTGTTCATGTTGGCAGCCGACCCAAATCCTGGTGTCAGGCGACACGCTCTTTATTACCTTTGTTTGATTCCTGACGATATTGTAGCAGCCCTTCGAGATTCTGAGTTGTGGACAAGTGCACGGTTGATGCTTTATAATGTGACTAAAAATGAAATTCGGTCGGCAATTACATCGGGAGAATTATTACACAAACGCCTTGCGGTTGCTGGAGCCTTGCGCAAATTCGGAAATGACAGCGACTTTATTAAAGAACTTCTTCCATCGCTTGACGATGAGATTTTGGAATGTCTTCCCACACTGCCAAAGGAACTCCGTTCGGCTTGATTACAATAAACTCAGAAAGAAAAAGGGGTCGGGAGTAGGGGCGTCACCGACCCGCTCGCCCGCACCCGGGTTGCCCCGATCCTTAATTTGCACTTGCGGGGGCGGGTTATTCGCACGACCGCCGAACATCCTTTCTACCTACACGGCCGTGGTTGGATTCCGGCCGGCATGCTAGAGGTCGGAGATTTGCTCCGCAGCCACGACGGGCAATGGATTCCCGTCGAGCGAAGTAACTACTGTTTACAACAAAATAAAAGGTGTCAGGACCCTTTTTCAGGGGGAGTAAGCTTGCCGTCCGCAAATTCTCGGCCACCGGCCAGGCCGCCCGCCTCGACCTCACCTGGAACAACCGCGACGAAGTGACCGAGGTCAAGCGCTACAGCGACCTGGCAGGAACCAATCTTGTCGGCAGCACGGTCATCACCATCGACGACGCGCATCGCGCGACCGCCATCAACCACAAAAACGGCGCCGGCACCACGCTGGACCTGTTCAGCTACCAATTCGACAACGCCGACCGCGTGACCCAGGAAACGTCAACGCTCGGGACCACGCGCAACTATTCTTATGACGACGCCGACCAGCTTCTTTCCGACGGCACCAACAACTGGACATTTGATAAAAATGGCAATCGCACCAACACCGGGTATGTCACAGGCGCGGGCAATCGCCTCTCCACCGATGGCACCTGGAACTTTACATACGACGATGAAGGCAACGTCACGCAAAAGGTTCACGCGACCTCCACTGAAACCTGGCTGTACTCGTACAACCACTTGAACCAGATGAACAAGGCCGAACATAAGGCAACTTCCGGCGGGTCCATTGATAAACGCATCGAGTTCAAGTATGATGTCCTCGGCAACCGCATCGAGAAATCGGTGGATGCCGACGGCGATGGCCCTGGCGCGGCGGTATTTACCCGTTTCGCTTATGAAGGCGCTAATGCCTGGGGCGACCTGGACGTCAATGGCTCTTTGACAACTCGACGACTGGACACCGGCGCTGTCGATGCGGTCTTCGCCCGCTACGCCACATCGGGCAACCAACTCGATTGGTACTTGACGGATCGTCTCGGTTCTGTCCGTGACCTGATGAACAACAGCGGTGTCATTCAAGACCACATCGACTATGCTGGCTTTGGCGTGGTGACCAACGAAACGGCGCCGTCCTACGGCGACCGCTACAAGTTCACCGCCCGCGAATACGACTCGGAATTG
>CAZFGM010000932.1:0-2537 GCA_964518515.1 uncultured Alcaligenaceae bacterium
CACTATGCTAACCCAACGGAGGCAATTTTCCAATTTCAACTGGGGCGAAACAGTTACCGCCGTAGACGCCACGCTCACCGACGCCCTAAGCCGAACTTTTCCCGATTTTTCCTTTGTTTTCTGCATTAACCGCTTTCAGTTCAAGAGGCCGTTTAAATGGAACTGCTCAACATTTCGGCGACTACGCTCACCAGCGTTTCGCGCAACTCAATAGGCGCCTCAATCGAAGGCTTATCGATGAAGGAAGCCAATTCCGGGTTGCTGCTGAGGAATTCCGTGATGCTGCTGGCAACATCGTACGTCTAAGGGCAGCGGGATCGATTGGTGCCGATACAGTAATGACCCGAATTGACAATCCTGCATTCATCCAAATATTTGACCTCAAGACTCATGGTGGAGTCATGCGACTCATTGGGACTTCTCGCCAGGCTGAGTTCATGAGCCGTTTCGGTGCAAATGCACAGGAACTTTTCAGGCTACGCTAACGAGGATTGAAGGATGAAAGAAAGCGAATTTAATCTGCTGGCTAACGAAATCTTCGGTGGCTTGCTGACCCCGCTGGGCTTCACGAACGAAAGAACCGAGGCATGCACCTTTTACCGCAAGGTGGGCGATGAAGTCTACCATTTTATCATGCCATGCATAGGTTCCCGGGGTGTGTGGTATCAGATTTACGTATTTCCGCACTCACCAGCGATTTATCCAATTTTTGAACAGCGGTTTCCTGATAATTTGGGAATACCGACAGACAGATTCTCATTGCTCAGCGAGTACGATGGTGTAAACCTGACTCAACAGCAGTTCAATTGCAAATACGAGGAGAATTTCCGACGGGGCTTCGCTCGCACGGTCCACCCATTGTTGCTGAAAGTGGCGGTCCCCTACCTTGATCGCTTTCAGACCGTAGCTGACATCGTTCCTGTGATTCGGCATCCATCGTTTTTGGGTTTTGCACTTCACCACGTTGGGCGTTCTGAAGAAGCTGTAGCGGCCCTACAACGAGAAAAAGACCGCCTGCGAAGACTCGACACAAAGAATAAGGACGTGGCCACGCTTTTGGAACATGTGGAACGACTTCTTGAACACAAGGCGTAAAACCAAATTATTTCCTTTACACCCCCGGCCGCAGCTTGTCTACCACGACTTCACCTTCGATCCGGTCGGCCGGCAGCTCGTCGTCAGCAATCCGCTCAAGGGCACCAACCGCTACAGCTACGACCTGGCCGGGCAACGCATCGAGACGCGCGACGAGGTCGGCAACCTGACCAAGTTCGCCTACAGCCAGCGCGGCTGGGTCACCCAGGTCACCGATCCGCGCGGGCGAAACTGGGTGACCACCTACGATGCCGCCGGCAATGCTCTGACCCAGACCGATCCGCTCAATCACACCATCACCAGCGAGTACGATGAGCTGCATCGCGCCCGCAAGGTCACCGACCAGGTCAATAACTACACCCACACCGTGTGGTGGGGCGATGGCCGCACCAAGGAGACGCGCGATGGCCGCGGCTACAAGACCGCTTACAGCTACGATCTGACCAATCGCAAGATCACGCGCACCGATGCCGTCGGCACGCCCAAGGAGCGCAACATCGAGACCACCATCGATGAGGTGGAGAACGTCGTCAGCATCAAGGACGGCCTCAACCAGGTGCGCTCGTTCACGCGCAACGTCAACGACGCGGTCACCGAGGTGTACGTCAGCGGCCGGCTGGTGACGAAAAACGTGCTGGACAAGATGGACCTGCCCATCGAGATCTACGATGGCCTGAACATGAAGACGACGGTGGAGCGCGATGCCTTGGGCCGGGTGAAAAAGACGACCACGCCGTTGGGCGGCACGCAGCAGAGCATCGTCAATTCGCGCGACTTCCGCGTGGGCGTGATCGACGCGCTCGGCAACGTGCAGCAGTTCGTGTTCGACAGTGCCGGCCAGCAGGTGTTCACCATCGATCCGGCGGGGGGTTTGGAGCGGCTGCGCTCGGACGGGGCCCGCCGGCCGTTCGCCCTGAGCGATCCGGTGGGCAATCAGACGCGCTTCCGCCTGGACGAGCGCGGCCTGTTGGTCGAGGAGAAAGATTTCGCTGGCAAGACGCTGATCCAGGTGTACGACGACGCCGGCCGGCTGACGTCGACACCGACCGGCTGGGCCGCGTGCGCGACTTCAGCTACTTCAACAACAACCTGGTGCAGCAAGAGGTGTGGAAGGACACCGCCGGCGGCCCGGTGGTGTGGACGCGGTCGTGGACGTACAACGAAAACAACCAGGTCCTGACGGCGACCGACAACAACGGCACGTACACGTTCACCTACGATGAGCTGAAAAAAACAAAGGTGGCAGGACCCTTTTTCAGGGGAGCCGGCGCATCCTGGCCGGGGAAAACAAAGGGGGGAAAACAAAGGTGTCCGGACCCTTTTTCGGCCCGCAATAATCCTCTTGCTTTTAAAAATCCAAGTGGGCTTCAAGGAATCCCCCAAATTAGAAGAGCTTATTTACCAAATGCAACACCACAAAGGTTGACTCCCCCCCCTGGAAT
>CAZFGM010000933.1:0-2530 GCA_964518515.1 uncultured Alcaligenaceae bacterium
CGACGGACAATGGACAACGGCGGTGGAGTTGCACTTCTCGGTGCGCGACACCGGCATCGGCATTCCAAGGGACAAGCAAGAGGTGATTTTCAGGGAGTTCGAGCAAGTGGACAGCTCGACCACCCGGCGCTACGGCGGCACGGGATTGGGGTTGGCCATCTCGTCACGGCTGGTGGCGCTGATGGGCGGCCGTATCTTGGTGGACAGCGTGGTGGGCCGCGGCAGCACCTTTCATTTCACCGCCACGTTCGGCGTTCGGCCGCCGGCCGCCGGAAAACCCCCGCCCAAGCGGCCGGCCACTCTGGAAAACCTGCCCGTGCTGGTCGTGGACGACAACGCCACCAATCGCCAGATTCTGGTGGAGATGCTGGGCAACTGGGGCATGCGGCCCACCGCCGCCGACAGCGGCCCGGCCGCCCTGGACCTGTTGGAAAACGCCCACCGCACCGGCACCCCGTTCGCCCTGATCCTGCTGGATTCCCACATGCCAGGCATGGACGGTTTTGAACTGGCGCAGCGGATTGAAGCCCATCCAGACCTGGCCCGCGCCACCATTATGATGTTGACCTCCGGCGGCCAACCAGGCGACATCGCCCGCTGCCGCCAGCTCGGCATTACCGCTCACCTGATGAAACCCATCACGCAATCCGATCTGTTCGACAGCGTGATCACCGCCCTGGGCATTGCCTCGGGCCGAGTCAAAAAGGAAGTGCCTACCCAGGCGCCTGTGCCGACGCGTGCGCGGCGGGCCTTGCACGTACTCCTGGCCGAAGACAATCCCATTAATCAGACGCTGGCCCTTCGCCTGCTGGAAAAATGGGGCCATCAGGTCGTGGTCGCCGGCAATGGCCACGAGGTGTTGCATCTTCTGGAGCAACGGTCCTTTGACGTCGTGCTCATGGACGTGCAAATGCCGGTAATGGGCGGTTACGAAGCCACGGCCCTCATCCGCCACAAGGAGCAAGGCGGCGGCGGCCACATTCCCATCATCGCCACGACCGCGCACGCCATGAAAGGCGACCGCGAACGCTGCCTGGCCGCCGGCATGGACGGGTATTTGCCCAAGCCCATCCGCGCGGATGAGTTATTCGCCGCCCTGGAAGGCATGGCCTCTGCGGCATCGTCGAGCGCGGAGCGCGCAGCGCAGAGCGCGGAAAAAGAACCCGTTTCTGGCGCTGCGCGCTCCACCCGCCGCGCTTCACCAGAGAGCACGGCGGGCCCAATCAACTGGGCGGAAGCCCTTAAAAAGGTGGGCGGGGATGCCGCTCTGCTCCGCGAGCTGCTCACCCTTTTTTTGGGCGAGTATCCGCAATGGCGCCGGGACCTGAGCAAGGCCGTGGAACACAAGCAAGCCGAACGCCTACGGCACCTGGCCCACACCCTCAAAGGCTCGCTGGGCCAGTTTGCCGCACAGACCGCCTACGAAGCCGCTTTGCAGCTGGAAATGTTCGGCAAGGAGGGTATTCTAGATAGCGCCCCGCAGGCCTGGGCCGCCCTGGAAAAAGAAGTGGACCAAATACTTCCCCTGATGTTGGATTTCCTGCGCTGACGGTAGCAGGCACACTTACGGCGGGCGAGCGGCCGGTGTTAACCGGCCGGTTTACACCGGCCGCTCGCCCACCGTAAGTGGGCCTGCTCCTTTCGCCCTTTTCTCAAGGGAGAAGCCCATGACCAAGATTCTGGTAGTGGATGACTCAGCCGTGGACCGCCAGCTGGTTGGCAGCCTGCTGGAAAAACACGCCGACAGACTCCGCCGCGAAACCAACGAGGATCTGATTCTCTGGTTTGCCGCCAACGGCAAGGAAGGGTTGGACGCCATCGCACGGGACATGCCGGACCTGGTTCTGACCGATCTAATCATGCCCGAAATGAACGGCCTGGAGCTGGTGGAGGCGGTCAAGAGCCGCTTCCCGGCGGTGCCGGTCATTCTCATGACCGCCTACGGCAGCGAAGAAATCGCCAGCCAGGCCCTGCAAACCGGAGCGGCCAGCTATGTGCCCAAGCGCAGCCTGGCCGAAGACCTGGGCGAGACGACGGCCAATGTCCTGGCCGCGGCCGGCGCCAAACGCCACCGCCAGCGTCTCCTCGACGATTGCTGGATGCAAACCGAGACTTATTTCCTCTTGTCCAACGATCTGTCCAACATCACCCCGCTCATCGGTCATGTGCAAGAAAACCTCATCCGCATGAAACTGTGCGACGAGAACGGCCTGATTCGCGTGGCCGTCGCACTGCGCGAGGCCCTGAGCAACGCCATCCTGCACGGCAACCTGGAAGTCGGCTCCGAGCTCCGCGAAACCGACGATGACCGCTACCAGGCCCTGATCCACGAGCGCCAGATCGAGGAACCCTACGACGACCGCCACGTGCACATCACCGCCAAGGAAACGCACTTCGAGGCGCGTTACGTCATCCGCGACGAGGGCCCGGGCTTCGATGCCGCCAATTTGCCCGACCCGACCGATCCGGCCAATCTGGAAAAAGTCAGCGGCCGGGGAATGCTGCTGATCCGGACTTTCATGGATGAAGT
>CAZFGM010000934.1:0-2530 GCA_964518515.1 uncultured Alcaligenaceae bacterium
GCGAATCGTCTGAAAAGCCCTTGCAGGTCAATGACTTGTAACCCGCTCCCACTTCCGTTTATTTATTCGGATACGGTTTTTGCCAGAAGTTCTCGCCGCACAGGTTGAAGGCGGGGCGGGTTTCGATGGTGACGTCGCCGGTGACGGTGCACTGGCACGAAAGGCGCATTTCTCCTTCCTTGCCCACGGAGGAAAGCATGCGGAACAAGGTAAACCGCTCGAGGCGGCCCTTGGGGCTGAGGTTTTCCAAGCCCTTTTTGACCAGCACCTGACAGGTGCCGCAGCTGGCGTGCCCGAGGCAATTGAAATAGCGGCTCAACCCCTTGTAGACTTCGATGCCGGCCTTGCGGGCTTCCTCGCGCAGGTTGGCGCCGACGGGTACTTCAAGCTCTTGCTTCTCGTTGACGAACGTCACCTTGGGCATCGCAGCGCGTCCTTAGTAGAATGAAATGGAATGATTCCCCACCGTAGAAGAATTGTAGGAAGAACAAAAAAAGAGGCACCCCTGACAAAATCCGAAATTCGAATCTCGAAATTCGAAACAAATTCGAATATCAAAATCCGAAAACTACAAACCATTACTTTTTTTTGAATTCGAATTTCGGATTTGTTTCGGATTTCGATATTCCGGATTTTTACTCTCATGCTGCGTCTGGCCCACCTGAGCGATATCCACGTCACGGCTCCGACCCTGGAATGGCAGTGGCGCGACTGTTTCAACAAACGGCTGGCTTCGTGGATCAACTTCCGCTGGTTGGGCCGGCGGCATCGCTTTCGCCATGCCGACCAGGTCATGACTACACTGGCGGCCGAGTTGCGCGAGCGGCGGCCGGATCACATTATCTTTTCCGGCGACGCCACCGCCCTGGGCTTCGAATCAGAGATTCGCCGGGCAGCCGAACTGCTCGGCGTCGGCCCTGACGCCAGGGTTCCCGGCCTGGCCGTGCCCGGCAACCACGACTACTGCACGCGCTGTGCCGCCGCCTCCGGCCTGTTCGAGCGCTACTTCGCTCCCTGGCAAACCGGCCAGCGCCTGGATGGCCATATTTATCCCTTCGCCCAGCGCGTCGGCCCGGTGTGGCTGGTGGCCGTCAATTCCTGCACCGGCAACCGCTGGCCGTGGGACGCTGGCGGCAGCGTCGGCGCCGGCCAGCTCGACCGCCTGCGACGCTTACTCGCAACCCTCGCCGCCGGCCCGCGCCTTCTCGTCACGCATTATCCCGTGGCCTTGGCCGACGGCCGGCCCGAGCCCAGGATCCACGGCCTGCGCGACCTGGACGCCCTGATTGGGGTCGCCGCCGCCGGAAAAATCTGCCTCTGGCTGCACGGCCATCGTCACGGGTTCTATCATCACCTGCCACCCGACTTGGCCCCGTTCCCGGTCGTGTGCGCCGGCAGTGCCACTCAGACCGGCCACTGGTCCTACGCCGAATACCTGATCGAAGGCGACCAGATGCACGTCCAGCAGCGTGTTTACGCTATCGCCACGAATGCCTTTCAGAACGGCGAAACCTTTTCCCTGGTGCTGGTGGAGAAACCCTGAAAAGCAATCAGCAGTCAGCAATCAGCTTGTTGGCCCTTTTCCAAACCGGTCTGAAGGCTGAAAGCTGATTGCTGTCTGCTGAAACTTGCATCTCGGATTTCTATTCCTCCGGCATCCAGCGTACGCGAAACCGCCGAGCGAGGGCGGCTGCGCCCGGCTGAGGGATTTTGTTTTGGGAACAAGCAAGCTGGCCTTGACCTTTTTTCCCCCGCCAGGGTATGAAAAGGGCCATGACCCCGCGACACACGTGGGGACGGCCCATCAGGAGGATTGGTCATGCCCATCGGCGTCCAGATCGAATTTCCCGGCGGCACGCGGCAACAATACGACCAGGTCATGCGCCAGCTGAACCTGCAAGGCCAGTTGCCCCCCGGCGCCCTCTACCACATCGCCGGCCCCAGCGACGGCGGCTGGCGCATCATTGACGTTTGGGAGGACAAGGAAGATTTCCTGCTCTTCGTCCAGGGCCGGCTCATGAAAGCGGCCCGCGAAGCGGGCCTGCCCCCCTTGCAGCCGAAATTCTTCACGGTGTACAACATCTTGCCGCGGCCGGCGTTGAGCCTGGCGGCGTGAACGAGAGGCGCTTCGATTAGGCCGGGTTATCCCGGCCTTTTTTCATTTCATGATAATACTTGCTTGTTGAGAGAGACGAATGGATATCGTAAGATTTGAAATAGAGGAGGCCCAAGGAGAAAACCATGCCTCTTCCCGGATTCGATCCCAGCGGGGACTTCCCTGTGGGTGTTCATAAGGCAACCTTGGAGGAAGTCGTTTTTCGCTTTGGCAGAGGTTCGCGCAAGAGAGAATTGGTCACCGAAAATATGCAAAAAATCGAGACTGTAGCAAAATATTCGGGAAGGGGGATCATAAAGCGGCTGTTTCCAGCCCCGTTCACGGGGCTTTCCGCGTCAGCGGTGTAGGCCCGCCCCTTGAGGCAACGCCGTGAAGGATTTTTCCCACTCAAAGATTGGGGTTTTGGTGAATTGG
>CAZFGM010000935.1:0-2514 GCA_964518515.1 uncultured Alcaligenaceae bacterium
GGCGGGCGTTGACGGTGATGCCGCCCAGTCCAGAAACGCTGCCGAGCACCAGGTAGCGGACCTTGGCGACCCGGCCGACCTCGCGCTGCTGGTCCAGCTCGACGGGCACCCCGTCGAGCTTCAATTCGTCGAGGACCTTGGCGATTTGTCCGCGCTCGACGAGATCGAAGCGGGCTTTCAGATGGGGCAAGATTTCCTCGGCCACCGTACGGCCTGCTTCGGGCAGGCCGACCTCGCCGCGGACTTCGAAATCGGCGACGCTGACCCGGTCACGGCGTTTCTGCAAGGCCAGGGCATACTCGTCGATTTCCTGGCGCACCTGCACGGTGTTCCAGGTCTTGGCCGCGTCCTGCAAAGTCGCCAGGGCCTCTTCGAGGTTGTTCGGATCGCGGCGCAGCTCCGCCGCCTTCTGGCGCAGCTCGTCGTAGCGGTCCAGGGCGGCACGCAGATCGTCGAGTTGCTTACGGAGCGGGGCGTCGTCCTTGGCGGTCAGGGCCTGCTCGAGGGCCAGGGCTGCGGCGCGATAATTTTTCTCCTTCAAGGCCGCCGCGGCCTCGGCGCGAAAGCGGTTGAAGCGGATGTCGGCATCCTCCGCTTTCTGGGCGGACAAGAGGGCGTCGGCCTGGAGCTTGAGCTGGGCCAGCTTGGCCGCCGCGTCCGTGTCGCCGAATTCCTTGAAGGCGGTGTTGATGAGCTGGGCCGCCTCCGCCGCCTGGCCCTTTTCCAGGATGGATTCAATGTCCTGGATGGTCTTGCGGGCGGCCGCTTCTTGATCGAGGCGCAGGCGCAGCTTGGCGATTTCGTTGCGGATAAACTCGGTGTCCTTGAAGGTTTTGGCGGTTTCCAGGGCTTCCAGGGCTTTGTCCAGCTTGCGGTCGCCGAGCAGGCTGAGGGCCTCGGCCAGTGCGGTTTCGTAATTCGCTTGCAGGGCCGCTTCCTTGATTTCCTTGTCACTCTTTCCAAACCGCAATTCCCCCGGTTCCAGATCGATCTTTGGTGGATCAACCTCTTTCGGATCAGGCGACGGGTCTTTGGCCTGGGCCACCGGATCAAGGATTTTTGGTGCCTTGTTTTCCGGGAGGGGATCGAGCTTGGGAAGGATTTTTCCCGGCAGGGCGATCGGTTCCGGTTGGGGAAGGATTTCCCCCGGCAGGGGTTTGGGTTCCGGCCCGGGAGGAGCATCGATTTTCGGGGGGAGCGTGCCCTTGACTTGCCCTTCCTTGGTTTCGGGCGGGTCTTTTTGGACCGGAGATTGGTTTGAACAGCTTAGCAGGATCAGGCTGGTCAAGGCAAAAAAGCTCAAACGTCGCATAGAAAATTCTCCCTGGCTGGAAGTTGCTTTCGAAAAAAAGAGGGCGCGGCGGCCAACGCGCCGGAGAGGGCACGTCCGCCGCCGCGCCCTCCCATGGCATTTGCGGAAAAATTGACCCCGCAGTAGGATAGGCTTCCAGCCTGTCCCAATTGGCCGATCTTGCCAAAGCCCGGTGGTTTGGGCGGGGACAGGCTGGAAGCCTATCCTACGACATTCCCGATAGCCTCTAAGTTCTTGCGGGTCGCATCCGTTCTCTTTTTCAGCGCGCCCATCTTACCGCAATCGAGCAAAGGCGAGCAACGCCACTTTGCTTTGGGATCCGCAAGGATACAAAGGGAAACGCCCGGGGGAACCTTGTTTTGCGCATGTCGAGAATACTTTCCTTTTGGAGAATGGGGAGAAAGGGTAGAATGACCACAACAGGAGGGCTTGCCATGAACGCCGTTCGCCTGCGTCGCAAACTGGAATCGGAAACGCTGCACTTACCCGAGTTGAAGCCGTTGATCGGCAAGACGGTCGTTATCCGCGAGGACAACGGCGCCGGCGCTCAAGATCCCGGCTGTTTTGCCGAGGCCTTGCCGGCCAAGTCGGTGGACGCCAAGACCAAGAAAGCGCTACGCGCTTTGCTGACGCATGAGCAATTCGAAGCGCTGATGCAGGTTGTTGACGAGGGCGGCCCGGACGTTGACGCCATTCGCAGGCTTCGAGCAGCGAGCATGATATGATCCTAGCGGATACCACCTTAGGCGAGCGGCAGGACATAATATACCCGTAGCCGCAGGCTTTAGCCTGCGACCGACGCAGGCTAAAGCCTGCGGCTACGGGAGATTTCCAATTGCCGCTCGCCTTAGTGGTGGACTACCTGCGGAGGCCGACCCCACAGATGGTCCTGATCATCAAGGATAACGAGGCGGCCATTTGCGGTGCTACCCTGGCCGAAATCTATGCCGGCGCCCGCTCCCCCGGTGATTTCAGTAAATATGACCGAAGCCTCTCCGTTTTTGGCCGCGTTTCGATTGCCAAAAAAACTTGGCACAGCCTGGGACGCAATCTCGCCCTCCTCGGCCAAGGGAATCACCGTGCCGTTTCCCGACGCCTTGATCGCGACCGTGGCCCTCGAAAACGACATCGAACTATGGCACCATGACGGCTTTGCAACGAATTAGTAGGTCGGGCTTTCCAGCCCGACCTGAACCGCCCAA
>CAZFGM010000936.1:0-2506 GCA_964518515.1 uncultured Alcaligenaceae bacterium
ACGCGGGTTTCGCGGATGTCGTGGACCTGTAACATGGCTTGAATCTCCTCCCGGCTCAAGCGGGGCAATTTGTAAATGATGACCGTCTCGATCAATTCTACCAGATCAGATCGCAACGCTGCATCCCCGATTTCGACCTTGGTCCGCGCCACCAGGGCACGTGCCGTCGCCGGGGCCTGGCTCTCGCTTTGCCGAATCAAGTACAGAATCGACAACCCCAATGGCGCGTCGGCCACCTCGGGCATTTCGTCCAGATAGTATCGCCGGATAAACCCCGCCTCCATCAGAGGCTGATAGGGGGCCAGTTCCTTGGGTTCCAGGGCCCGGCTGGCGAACAACACCACGCCGCAATAGGCTTGCCCTGGATCGTGCTGTTTCAGATAAGTGTAGGTTTTGACAAGCAGATCCGCGAACACCGTGGGCAGGCGATAGAACAGGACCTCGAGAATATACAAAGGCAGGCCGGGTTCCTTGGGCCGGAACACCCCATCGACGCGGTGCGACGTTTCTTTGAATTCGATGGCCTCGTACTGGTAGCGCGCCGCCATGTTGCGGGCCGAGTCGCTGGACATGCCCAGCACCAGAAAGAAGGTTTCCGGACTGGTTTCGAAGAGGCGATAAAAAATCGGGTCGGTGATCATGCAACAAACCAATTTATACTTCCACCATTTCCTCCGACTCGGGAAGCTCGGCGAAATCCAGAAGTGGTTTGCCGGGCAGGTACTTACACAGGTAAATGCCCAGCTCGAACAGCAGGGTCATCGGAATCCACAACAGCAGCATGCTGACCGGATCGGTGGACGGCGTGATGACGGCGGCAAAAACGGCCATCAAGAACCAGATGATGCGCCGTTTGGACCGGAACGTGTCCACGGAAACGATGCCGATGCGCTGGATAAACAACATCACCAGCGGCGTTTGGAATGAAATACCGAATATCAGCGGCATCAATATGGCGAAGCCGAGCCATTCATTCAAGCGCAGGTCGGGGGCCATGCCCAGGAATTCATTGAACCACAGCAGCGCCTCGATGGCCTTGTCCATGACCAGAAATTCACACACCGCCACGCCACCAAGAAACAAGCCCAGGCTGAAGGGCAGCATGTAATTGACGTATTTCTTTTCGTGCGGATACAGGCCCGCCGCGATGAACGACCAGATTTGATAAAAGATCCACGGGCTGCCCAGCACCAACCCGGTCAGGAGGGCCACCTTGATATAGACGACAAAGGCTTCCTGAACGCTCAGGGTGGTCAGGGCGGGGGGCTGAATTTCCTTGAGGTATTTGTGAATGTCCGAAGTAAAATTGCGCATGTCCGGTATCTGAACGGTCATGGGTTTCGTCCAACGGGAGGACGCTTGGATTTTGTCCACATCGACAAAGTAGGCCAGGGAGAGATTTTCCAGGACTTTTTCAAAAGCGGGGACCAGGTTAATAGCTGGGCCTTCTTTAGATTTTAACTTGGAGGCCTGCAACAAGGCCTGGATCGAGGGGTCATCTTCGGGCAAGCGGAGCGCCTTTTGGTGTTTAATAACGAGGTCAACCACCCTCGCCTGCATCGAGGCGTCGTATCCGAACTCTTCCCGCAATTCGACTTTGTCATGCCGGAGCTTCGTCAACACCGGCGTTTTTTCCGGGCTATTGAGGAATTTTTCTTTATTGGCGTAATAATACCGTTCCCAGTAGGCCACCAGCTGGCGCTGGACCGGGGCCTGGATGAAATGCAACACCGGCTTGGCGATAATGAATGCGAGAAGGAAAGCGATCAGAAACCCCTTGATGGCCCGGATCAAGTGGGTGCGCAAATCTTCGATATGTTCGCCGAACGTCATACGCGAATCGGCGAAGAAATCATCGGGATCGATGTGATCGTTCTTGCTGGCCATGGGGAAGGTCATCCTGGCGGGCGGGCGAAAGTTGGCGGGAGGGAAATACCCCTCTTCTATCTTTCCCCCGTCCGGCCGCCGTGCAAAGAGCTTTTTTATGAAAAAATCGTCAGGTTGGGCGGATCGTGCGGCCTTCGCCTTTGGATAATTCCGCAGAATCCGCTTTTTTTGTTTGGCAAATTGCTGTTGACCGGGCATGTTCGATATGATGGAAGCGACCCCCGCTTGGGGTGCGCCCAGGGAAATGGAAGCAGAGAAGATGCGGCGATTTTGGCTTGTGGGCCTGCTGGTGTTGGCCGGGTGCCAGAACATTGTGGGGCCGTTCCAGCCGCGCGCGCCGGTGCGCGTGGACGAGCCGGGTGTGCCGATTGACAAACAGGAGAAGCGCATCCGCGAACGGCTGGCCTTGCCGGATGATTCCTCCGGCATCGCCCCGCGCTCCGGGGCGGTCCGGCCGGGAGCATCGCCCCGGTATTAACCCATTTAGCCGACGGGCTTGCCCGCCGGGAACGCCGAGCAAGCTCGGCGGCTAAATAAATAGAATTAGGTCCTGGTGCGGCGCCGCGGAGGTTGTCATGCTTCGTTCTGCCTGGGTCGGTTTGTGCCTGCTTGCCGTGGC
>CAZFGM010000937.1:0-2504 GCA_964518515.1 uncultured Alcaligenaceae bacterium
GCTGCCCTTGCTTTCTTGGCTGGAATATGGTTTAATGTAGAAACACCGAAGGGCAAGGGACAATCGCTCATGAGATTGAGAGGCAGTTGGTTCTTGTACAACCAACTGCAACCAGGAGGTTCGGATTTTGTCCTCCCCTTTTCCCCCGGTCACCCTTGCCCCCGGTTTTCCTCCTTGATTCCTTTGAATTTAGGATTCTTCCTCTTTCATTTTCCATCGCCCTTCATTGTCTTGATTGAAATTCTTTTTCGTCAACAAAGAAGCAACGGTCCCATGCGGCATATCAATCCGCTCCAGAATCATACTACGCGGTGCTGGCCCATGTTCGCGCAGCCATTGCTTGAGCTGATCCAGGCGCGTCATCCCATTTGAAGATGGCGACGTAGCGACCGGCCCATTGCGAAGAATCTCGGCAGCTTCACGCAGTTTTTTTGCTGCCTGCTCATAAGCCGCTGCAGTAGCTTCAAGATCGCCAGGATTGATGGCCATGATGGATTTTCCTATTGGGCTGCATATATATTAAGCGGCAACAAGATGGCTGTCAAGCATATTTCATGCGGCGGTTCATCTAGTTCAAGCACAGGTGAGATAGGTGTGGATTGGAACCAAGCATTGAAATCAAATTGCCGAGAATGAAATGGAAACTAGGCTTGGTGAGGACGGAAAAAAAAAAGCAAAGCAACAAAATCAGGGCATCTTCTAGGCGTTGTTGGGCCACCTTGGAATACCTGCGGATCTCGGCGGGTCCAGGTACCATGTTTCACTTCCCTTTCCCCAGAATTTCCGTCACGTTCACCACTCGGTGCTCCCGCGCCGCCGTGAACACCGCCTCGCACAGGGCGATGGTTTCGAGATTGTCGCGGCCGCTGATCTCCGGCTCGGCGCCGTCTTCCAGGGCGCACAGGAGCTGGGCCATGGTGCCGATGAAGGCGTCGGGGAACCACACCTCCTTCCAGCGCGGCGAAAGCCAGTAGCCGGGCTGGCGTTTGCTGGTGAAGTCGAGGGTGCTGGGCGTGCGGGCGGGATAGCTGGGCCAGCCGATGGCGCCGCGGGCCAGGCCGTCGGTGCCCTCGACGCGCCAGTGGATGCCGATATCGTTTTCCGATCCTTCGCGGGCGGGGCCGGTCCAGACGTCGTCCCAGCTCGCGGCCCGGCAGCCCGAGTCGTACTCGAGGATGTAAAGGTTGATGCCGTCGCTGTGCGGAAATTGTGTACGCGGATCGGGACGCGTGCTCGCCAGTACCCGGTCCGGCGTGCCGAACCAGTAGCGGAACGTGTCGAGGTGATGAATACTCATGACGAACGTGGCCAACGACGGTAGACCCTGGCTCCACGGCATCCAGTGGGGAATGGCCCGCATGTCGATGGTGCCGAGCACCGGCTCCCCGAGCCAGCCGCGGCGGAGAATGTCTTTCAAGGCCCGCACCGACTGGTCGTAGCGCATGTTCTGATTGACGGCCAGGGTGATGCCGGCGCGGGCACACAGTTCGACACACTCTTTGGCTTCGCGGTAGCTCAAGGCCAACGGTTTCTGAGCGAGGATGCCGCGAATGTGGTCCTTGTGGGCCACCGCCTGGCGGATGAGAGCGGGCTGCACGTCGGGCGGCACGGCGATGTCCAGCACCTCGATGGCCGGATCGGCCAGAAGATCGGCCACGGTGTCATGGGTTCGCGGAATCTGGTGCTGCTCGGCGGCCGCGCGGGCGTGACTCGGATCGCGCGAGGCGATGGCCGCCGGGTTGAAGCCGGCCCGGCGATAAGCGACGAGGTGGCAGTCGCGCATGATGAAACCGGCGCCGATGCAGCCGATGCGGAAGTCCATGCGCCGCGGCAAACGCGGCAGATAGTCCAGGGTGAGTTTCATTGGTAAAGAACGTGCACAGGGGCAATACTTGCCGCTGGTTAACGGGAACGTCTTGTTAAGCCCTCTTCCGCCTTGGCTTAGCCGACGACTTGGGCGCCTGGCCCGGCTCGAATTGGGACCAGAATTCCTCTTCGCTTAGCCACTGCCCCGCGCGAAACTGTTGGCGGGATCGCTCCAAGATGGCGCGCAGGCGCGGCGAGTAGGCCATCAGGAGCCGTTCGATCTCCTCTTCGTCCTGCACGCCGACGATGACAGCGACAGGTCGCCCATTGCGTGTCACAACGATCGGACCGCCCTCACTTTCTTTCAGGAAAGCGCTGAATTGGGACTTTACTTCCGCGACCGAGGCAATCTTCATAGTTGTACCTCCTCCTTGCTCATCGCCAGAAGCAATTCCTCGGTCTATTGAAGCAAAGACATCAAGAGGTTGCAATTCATCACCAAGAAATTTTTTCGAAAAGGCCGCGCAGCTTAGCGCCACGGTGGGGATGGATCATCTGGACATAGGCGATTCGCCCAAGAAGATGGCTGCGGAAATCCGCATGGCCGGCACGGTTTTGCGTTTGCGGGCCGTGACGCACGCAGTTGGTCAGGATCGCTTTCAGCGCATCGTAAAGGTCGCGCCGAATATTGGGGCATT
>CAZFGM010000938.1:0-2492 GCA_964518515.1 uncultured Alcaligenaceae bacterium
GGGCACGGCGCTGGTGATCCTGGCCGAGATCGGTGTGGATGTCAGCCGCTTCCCGGCGGCACCGTCTTGAGGATTCGCTGGCGGCCGCGGCCCGGCGGCAGGCTTCGGACTGTGGCAACGCGAGCAACGTCACCACCCATCTCAACAAGTCGGGGGTAAGGGGGAATTTTTGACGCGATGAGCAAGAAATCACTCAACTAACATGTGCCTGCACGCCGGACAGCAAGACAGTTCATGGGGAGCGGTTCGGCCCGGATTCTCTGCCCCGTTGCGCCTCAAAAGAAAAAAGCGGAACGCACTTTGGCGTTCCGCCCGCTGTTGCAAGGCAGACCTTAGCCGCTAGCTAGTCGTCGTCATCGTCGTCATCGTCGTCAGCCGCTTGATTGTCCACGCCGTTTTTGAATCCCTCCCTGTAGGCTTCGGAACTCAGTATGTTCCAACCCTGGCAAAACTGCTCAAAGAGACCTGCTTGCGACCCATCTTTTTGCCCGTCGTTGTGTTCAGACTGCTTCGACATCACACACCTCCGTTATGAAGAAAACACACCAGCAAATGCTCAATTATACGGGGGCGGTTCCAGAAAAGGCAAGGGTTACGCCGAAAGTTTTCGGCTTGTTGCAATTGAGGATGACCGCCTCTTCCGCGACGACCACCGCGATTTTCTCCAGGCGCGCTTGACAAGTGAGGACCACCGTGCCACTTCTCCTTTCCGGCTCGCCATAGGCCCCAGAGCCGTGCCGGTTTTTGCGGCCGAAGCCGAACGACTCGGATCAGTTGCCGGGCCGGCTGCAACGACTTCATAGCTTGGAATGAGAAAATGCCGGCCCGGTCAACTGCATCCGTTCGTTAGGCCAGGAACTTCATTTCCCCTTCGGCGCCGGCACTCTGTTTTCAATGGCGTACAAGGTCCGATCAGTTGCGAGGTACAGCACGCCGTTGGCGAACACAGGAGAGGTCCACACCGCCGCGTCCATCTCGATCGTGGCAAGAACTTGTTTTTCTTTTGCCAGGGCCAGGATGTGCACGTCTACATCTGTCGTAATGAAGATCCTGCCGTCCACGATGAGAGGAGAGCTTAACAGGTCCGATTTGACGTCGTGCACCCAGTGGCGCCGGCCCGTGCGCGCGTCCAGACAGTGGACGTAGCCCGAAGGTTCGTTGGCAATGACCAGCCCGTCGCAAACGGCAACGCTGGTGTAGAGGCCGCCGAACAATAACCGCCGTCCTTTCTTGACAGCTTTGATATCTCGGCCCCCAAAGCGCCAAATCATGCCGGAGTTTGGGTTGGCCTCGGTCTTGCCTTCGCCATGGTCCACTTCGGGGCTGAGGTCGCCTTTTTTAGTCGGATCGATGCAGTAGAGCCACGCCTCGGCTCCGCCGCTTAAGATGGGATTGCGGCCATTGCCGACGTAGACGCAGCGCCCGTCGTAAACCGGGGAAGCCAGCACGGCGTTGGCCGTCCCCGAGAATCCCCAGGTTACACCCTTGGGATTCGTATCGAACTTCCAGATCAGTTTCCCGGTTTCAGCGTCGAACGAGCGGACCCAGCCATCGCCTTGAGGAGCGATCACCTGGCCGCGGCCCGCGATCTCCAGCACGAGTGGGCTGGCCCATTCACCGTCCTGCATGGTTTTTTTTGGGGAATTGTCTTGCCAAATAACTTTGCCGGTGTTCTTGTGAAAGCACACGAGGCTGGGGGCCTTGGGGGAAGCGATGCGCTCTTCATCATCCAACCCCTTGGCGGTTATCACGTAGATTTTGTCTTTGTAGGAGGCGGCGATCGAGCAGGTTTTTGCAATACCCATGGTCTCCCCGGCCGGGATCACCCCCAGGTCTTTTCGCATATCCACTTTCCAAAGCTCCCGCGGCGGACCGGAACCGCGCCGCAGCGGGCCGATGTCCAGGCACACCGTTTCCGCCGCCATCGTTGTAAACCAGAGCCTGTCGCCCTCCGCCAGAGGTGAAGAAGTGTGACCCGATTGCTGGGGTTCCCAGTAGTCATTGATTTTCGGACGCTCAGTGACGTACTGATAAAGGAACTGGCCGTCTTTTTCGCGGAAGCACATCAGGACCGGGGCGGGCGTTTTGACTTTAGTATCGCGCGGAGCGCCATTGTTGGTGCCGATCCAGATCAAGCCCCCCGCCACGACGGGATCCCCCTTGGTCCGCGTTCCCAGGGCCACCGTCCATTTGATGTTTTTCCTGGCCTCCGGACGGTCCCCCCCTGCCCACCACAATGGCGGGTTCTTTTCCGGGCTGAGCGGGTTGCGCGTCTTGTCCCGGCCGAGCATCGGCCAATCTTCGGCTAATCCAGTGGCGGAATCGGCCATTAACACCAAGAGGGTTAGCCAAGCCATGGAAAATCCTTGGGGCAATCTCATGGGCGGACTCCAATCAATCAACAGGGACTCGGCCTAACGTTCAACGTTCAACGTTCAACGTTCAACGTTCAACGTTCAACGTTCAACGTTCAGGAATCTATCCTGAGCCGC
>CAZFGM010000939.1:0-2479 GCA_964518515.1 uncultured Alcaligenaceae bacterium
GGACATAATATACCCGTAGCCGCAGGCTTTAGCCTGCGACCGACGCAGGCTAAAGACTGCGGCTACGGGTGATTTCCAATTGCCGCTCGCCTAAACACCTACGACCACGGAATTTACAACACGAAAAGACCCACTCACGCCACCGTGCGTCACACGGTCTAAAACGCATCACCAAGGTCACGGGCCTCAGTTGTCCATTCGCCCCCACAAAGCTCGGAATCATCGCCAGCTTCAGGTGCAGGTCCGCTCTAGCACGTCCTTGCCGGTTTTACCAGTGCTTTCGCCCGGGGAAAATATGCCGGCTAGTGCAAGGGCAGCGAACCCAACGGCGGGCGAAACCCATTCAGCTCCCGGTCCTATTCCAGCCCCGAGTTTCCCAGGTCGATCTAATCCAAAAAAGGCTCCCTCCCGAGGATCGGCATGTCCACGTTTTACCTCCTGCCCGCCCGACCGCAGCTTGGCCGGCACTTCGGCCAGTATCTCGAAACGCTGTTTCCCGGTTTGTCCTGGCCCCGGTCGGTGTGGAACGATCTGGCGGAAGCCCTGGGTTCGCAGGCGCATTGCCATCCCGAGGTGTACGTGGTCTACCGTGAGGATTTGCCAGAGACCGCCAAGCCGCCGAGGCCCTGGTCCAGGATTTTGGCGCCGTGCCGGGAGATGAGATTGTCGAGGTGATGCCCGGTACATCGGCCGGCGAAACGCTCACCCGGCGCTGGCGACTGGACCTGCCTTGATAAAAGAGAACCCGCGGGGCGCTGGAAGGACAAGAAAAAATGGGGTCGCGGCCAGTTCTTCCATAGAAGAACTGTTACCCCCCAAAAACCGCGACCCCAAGATCCAGAGAAACCACTGCTGATTTGAGCCGCGGTTCAAAACCCCGCGTTCTTCCTTTTATACCCGCTCGCCAACCAGCACGCCAACGAATTTCTCGGCAAACGCACCGGTAATTACCGGCCGGATTTCCCCCTAGGCATTTTCCGCAGCTGAAACTATACTAATGGTTTGCCGTTGACCTTAAACCGCTTTCCCTCACGAAAGGAGGACGAATGACCCTGCGAATGCGTGTCCATGACAAGGAACCCATCGGGTCGGCCCTGCGGCGCTTCAAGAAGTTGATCGAGCGCAGCGGCATGCAAAAGGAACTGCGAGCCCACCAACACTACGAAAAACCCAGCGAATTGCGGCGGCGGGCCAAGTTGCGGAAAGAAAAAGCGGCACGCAAGGCCCGCGGACAGACCATTTGATCCCAGGGCGGAACAGCCGGCCCTATTTCTCCAGGGCCGACGACGAGCATTCACCAAAAACCGGGAGACGGCAGGCATTTGCAAGGCTTGCCCTCTCCCGGTTTTTCTGCAACGATTTCTGGAGTGCTGTCCGATGCCGCTGTGGATTCTTCGTAGGTCTGCATCCAAAGCGGCGATGGACGCCGCACTCCAAAATCCCAAAGCGGCGACGAGTCGCCGCACTTCAAAAATTCGTTGCGTCCCGCGCGTGAGCGGAGGCCGGTCGAAAAAGTTGCATCTTCCTTTCGTCAAATCTTCGCCGTATAACCAGGCTCAGGACACTCCTCATTCAGCCTTTCTTGCGGAGAAGTTTATGCGCAACCTCACCCTTGTGGTTTTGCTCACGATGACGGCGCCGGCCCTGGGCCAGGACGCTTTGGGGGTTTTGCCGGCGGACAGCGAGCCGCGCAAGATGCTTTACCGATTCCACCTGGCCCAGGCGGCAAAGCATTTCGACGCTCGCCGGCAAACCGTGGCGGCGCTCAAAACGCCCGAGGACATTTACCAGCGGCAGGAATATTTGAAAGCCAGGTTCGTCCAGGCCCTGGGCGGATTTCCCGACAAGAAATCGCCCCTCAAGGCCAAGGTGGTCGGCGTGATGCAAGGCGACGGCTTCCGCGTCGAGAAGGTCATCTTCGAAAGCCGGCCCCACCATCACGTCACGGCCAATTTCTATCTTCCCGATAACCGTAAACCGAAGGAAAAGTTACCCGGCGTGCTGGTGCCGTGCGGCCACAGCGCCAACGGCAAGGCCGCTGAAGCGTATCAGAAAGCGTGCATCCTTCTGGCCAAACATGGCATGGCCGCCCTGTGTTACGATCCCATCGGCCAGGGCGAACGCAGCCAGCTTCTGGCCCCGACCGGCAAGCCCGCCATCGCCGGCAGCACGTCCGAGCACACCATGGCCGGCGTCGGCGCCTTGCTCGTCGGCAAGAGCACGGCTACCTACCGCATCTGGGACGGCATCCGCGCTCTGGATTATCTCGCCGGCCGGCCCGAGGTCGATGGCAAACGCCTGGGCTGCACCGGCAATTCCGGCGGCGGCACGCTTACCGCCTACCTGATGGCCCTCGACGACCGCATTGTTTGTGCCGCGCCGTCGTGCTACATCACGTCGCTGGAACGGCTGTTCGCCACCCTGGGCCCGCAGGATGCCGAGCAGAACATCACCGGCCAGGTCGCCTTCGGCATGGAGC
>CAZFGM010000940.1:0-2474 GCA_964518515.1 uncultured Alcaligenaceae bacterium
CCTATCACTGTAGTCGCCGTGGTTGTGGCCGAGGTTGTGGAGCATCTCGTGGGCAATCGCCATCGCCCACCAACCCGGGTCGCTCCCCATTCCCCGACTCCCCAGAAATCGGGTATTCAAGATAACCTTAAATTCGCCGGAGACCGTCCAGTTGTCGTTGTCGGTGTGCCTTACTATTACGAGGCCGAGGGGTCCCCAGGCGTGCGCATTTTCATTGGACCATCGCGCTTCAAATACGACTCGGGGGAAATAAGGACTGCCGTTCAACTGCATACGCCGTAAATTCGTTATTTGCCACCAGAGAAGGTTGTTGCGTGAGCGTTCCTCTTCGGGAAGATTTGAATCCCTTATCACGGTTGGTGGGTCGATGTAATGACCACCTCGGAGGACCTGGTAGACATTCTGAACGACATGAACGTCCCGAAAGCGATTATGAAGCAAGTTCATCGCTCGGGCGACGATCTCGCGACGGTTGAAATCGTTGGGAATGGCGGCAAAGTCATAACGAATCGGACCGTAGTCGGCCAAAGAAACAGTAGGAAAGAAACCTAGAAAGGCTCCCGAGGCCAAACCGGCAAGCCCTCCTCTCAGGAATTGACGCCGATCAAAAATCCGAGCCATGATGGTACTCCTTGGATTGACAAAAGGACCTGATTTTCAGTTGCCCGGCAGAATCAAATCAGGAGAAAAGGGATGCAGCCCCGGCCAACTGCATCCCTCGGAGCGATCTTGGTAAACCAATTTGCCTTGTGCTGGTTAACGAACCGGGGAAGTTGGCGAACTACCGCCGGAACCGGAATAAAGAGTTACCGCCCAGGACCAGGTTTGACCGTTGGGGCCCCTGGCCGATCCGGACATTCTGTTTCCCTGGATGGTTCCGCTATAGACGGTCTGCCCATCATAGAAACGGAGCGTGACTTGATTGCCGTTCTGGCCATAGGCGCCGGTCGTGGTGGCCTGCTCATCAACCATGATGACCTGGTTGTTGTTCAGGAAGCGGAATCGGAGATCGCCGTAACCCTGAAGATTCTCTCGACCCATCCAACCGGTGCCGGCCAGGCGCGGTGCGGTCGGATTGGGGATATCTCGGACTGGTGATTGGCCCGATACATCCAGGGCTGCCAGTGCCAAACAAGAAACGGCCAGGATGAAACTCTTGGAACGAAACATGGGAACTCTCCTTTCAAAAGGCCTCGCGGTTCCTCAGGTATCCTGTGGGGAAGGAGAGGGACCAGGAGGGGCCAACCAAACTCTCCGCCGTCCAAATGAACGCCATGTGGCACCGGCGCAGAAGTTTTTTCACCGCTGATCATTGGGCTGGTTAACGAGCGCGGTTTTCCAAAACGCGCGATTGGTAGTTCTTGGATAGGCTGTCGATCATATCCGCCACATTGTTCGCCCTTCGCTGCGCTTCGTAGCGGCTGAGCTGCCTGGCCTGCGCCGGATCGTAGCCGGTAACGGTGACGTAATGCCGCCAAGGGCCCCACGAAAACTGGGTGCTTTTTCGCGACCGGTATTCAACCCGGTAATTCCACACCGTCTGGGCCCTGGGTCTCTGGGCCAGGACGAAGGAACCCGAAGTTTCTTCCATAGGCGCTCCTGCCTCGTTTCCCAACCCGCCGGCTGTCAAGGCGGCAACTCCTACCATCAACGCGGCGCCAAGAATCAATTTGTGCAACATGGTTTTCTCCTTGTTAAAAAAGTTGTCGGCAACTCCCGCCACATCTTGCTCAGGCGAAAGGAAAGAGAAATCGGGTCACGACTTTTTCTTGGTTCCACTTGGGAAGAGGAAAAAAACTGGTGCGGCCGGTGACTACGAATCGAAGCGGATGGAAAGGATTCTTAATTCCTTCGTGGAGGACCTAGGGGGCCTGGAAGACGAGGAGGATGCATCCCTTCGTCACCCCCTCGCGGCCTGACTATTCCAGGGAAATGCGAAGTCGGAAGAGGGCGAGGAGGGTTAACATAGTTTTCATATCGGGGCAAATTAGCAAAAGGAGAAGCCAGAAGGGGTTGAGAAGGGCCTGGCGGAGTCGGGGCGATCCGATTGTTAATGGCGACTCGGTTAAACAAACCTTGGAGCAAAATACTTAAGCCGGCGCCGATAACTAGGTCTACTGGGTTCATGGCGATAAAGCCTCGGGTTCCCACCCTAAGGGTTGTCGCGGCGCTCGTCGCCCCGCCGGCCATCAAGGCGCATGCTCCCACTACCAAGGCAACGCCAAGAATATGCTTGTGCACCATGGTTTTTTCTCTTTGAAAATTTTGCATTTCAAAGTGGATTCGTGGGAGGTAGTTCTTTCCCCATCTTGCTCAGGCGAAAGGAAGGACGACTTGGCTCACAGCTTCGATTTTTCCTTGATTTCTTCTCCAGTCGGCTTTAGTTTGCTTTTCAGGCCCTGTTCCTTGGGGTTTCCAGGTAGGGTGCCATGCCCAGCGATTCCACAACCGTGCTGCAAAATCTCTTGAACCGG
>CAZFGM010000941.1:0-2469 GCA_964518515.1 uncultured Alcaligenaceae bacterium
CGTACTGGCCATATTGGCGAACAGGGAAATCACCAGGCCGATGGCCACCGCTGCCCGGCGGATGTATAAAGTCCATTCCAAAAGAACCGCCATCAACTGGCCGACAAACAGAACCGACAGGCCCTGCACAGGACCCATTTCGACTTTGCCGACCAGGGCGGCGGCGCCGACCACGGACAACGATAAAACGTTGACCCCCATGGCGGCGACCAGATCGCCTCGGCTATGCTTTTTGTTCCAGGTCAAGCCACTTGTGCACAGGGCCCGAAGTAGGACCCAGACCGCCGTCATTTCCAGGGCCAAACCCGCAGCCAGGATCAGCGCCAACACAAGAAAAAACTCCGGTGTGAAATTGCGCCAGATCCGATTCTTGAATGGTGGTTCGGGGCCCAGAGTTCCCGTGCCATCCGGGGAAAGGTCGGCCTCGAGGTAGTTGGTGGCGGCCTCCTTGGTATCCGCCGTTCCTGTCAAAAATAATTTTTCCTGGGAAGGCAAGTAGACGGCCAGGCGAGCCTTTTTCGGAAAGGTGCTTTCTCCATGGCGCCTCTGGTACCCGCTAAACCAGACCCGGCCGTGGTGTCCCTGTCCGTCTCCCTGGTATTGACTGTAGCCCCATTGCTCGGCCTTGGCTTCTTGCAGAAATCGATCCAGGTCGGGCAGCGCGGCCAGTGGATTTCTCGGTTTTTGTAGGCCCTGCGGGCCGATTTCCAGCAAAGCTGCCTGAAAGCGGGAATCGGCCAAGCGCCGGCCCTGAAAAAGTACGCGGACCTGGGCTTCACCGGGCGGTCGAAAAAAGCATCCCGTTGAAACCAGGCAGCACAATGCAAGCAGCGCGAAGCCATAACGCTGGTACAGACCGATCATGGCAGTGCTCCTGAGGCCAGTAGCGGGCTAACCGAGGGGTTAGGCCGATGGGAATTCCTGGAAGCTGCCGAAAAGGAAAGTTGTCGTTCGAGGTTAGGTAAATTTTACTCTGGCGATGCGGAAGAAGGCAAAATATTTCGACCGGATTTTCGGCACAACTTCAGAGCCGTTAACCGCTGCTGGTTGCCACGGCCGAAAAAACCGTTAGGATTTCGGTAGATTCCTCTTGTCCTTAATCCGAGGTTGGCCATGGCGGTATTCCTGGAAATTCCCCTGACTCCATCCAAAGACATCGCCCTTTCCCCAAAGGAAGTAACCCGCTACAGCCGCCACCTCATCATGCCGGAAGTGGGCATGGAAGGGCAGAAGCGCCTGAAGGCGGCCGGCATCCTGCTCATCGGCGCCGGCGGACTCGGCTCGCCGCTGGGCCTGTACCTGGCCGCGGCGGGAATCGGCCGGCTGGGACTGGTCGATTTCGATGTCGTCGATTTCAGCAACTTGCAGCGCCAGGTCCTGCACGGCACGCCCGACGTCGGCCGCTCCAAGCTCCAGTCCGCCAAGGAACGCCTGACGGCTATCAATCCCGAGGTCCAGATCGACCTGTATGAAACCCGCCTGACCTCGGCCAATGCCATGCAAATCTGCGCTCCCTACGACATCATCATCGACGGCACCGACAATTTCCCGACGCGCTACCTGGTCAACGACGCTTGCGTGCTCTTAAAGAAACCAAACGTCTACGGCAGCATCTTCCGCTTCGACGGGCAGGCGTCGGTGTTTCATCCGCCGGCGGGGCCGTGCTATCGCTGCCTGTACCCGGAGCCGCCGCCGCCCGGCGAAGTGCCGAGCTGCGCCGAGGGGGGCGTGCTGGGAATCTTGCCCGGCCTGATCGGCTGCATCCAGGCCACCGAGGCGGTCAAGCTCATCCTTGGCCAGGGTTCAACGCTTATCGGCCGGCTGCTTCTGTACGATGCCCTGCAAATGACCTTCCAGGAATTCAAGGTCCGCCGCAATCCGCAGTGCCCCCTGTGCGGCGACAAGCCCACCATCACGCAGCTTATCGATTACGAGCAGTTCTGCGGCGTGCGCGGCCAGGAAGCGCCGCCGCCGGCCGCCGGCTCCGATGGCGAAACCACTGCGGAAGAATTGAAGGCCCGCCTCGATCGTCGCGAGCCGGTGTTTATTCTCGACGTGCGCAACCCCGAGGAATTTCAGATTTGCCGGATTCCCGGCAGCGTCCTCATTCCCTTGCCGCAGCTGCCGCAGCGCTTCGGCGAGCTGGACCAAAATCGCGACATCGTCGTTCATTGCAAGAGCGGCATGCGCAGCGCCAAGGCGATTCAATTCCTTCGCCAGCAGGGATTCACCCAGCTCAAAAACCTCAAGGGCGGCATCCTGGCCTGGGCCGACCGTATCGATACGAGCATGCCGAAATATTAACAACGATCCCCTTGAAGGCTAAGGGAGCCTTTGGAGTGGGGCGGCTTGGCGGTGGTTTGGATGGAGACATCCGAAGAATCAAAAGCGGCACTCCAAAGAATCCAACCTCTCTAGAGTTCTTGAACCACCAAACTTGTTGTAAATGAGTCAAGTTTTTGCACGGTG
>CAZFGM010000942.1:0-2466 GCA_964518515.1 uncultured Alcaligenaceae bacterium
GATTGACACTGGGCCGGCAAACCAGGTCGCGCAACAGGCGGGTCGTTTCGTGCATTTTCTTGCTCCGCGGAATGCCGGGGTCATTGGAATTTGAATTTGTAAAGCTATCAGGAATCTGCCCGTCTCGCAAATCAAAAGGAAAGCCATTTTTTTGCGGAAGGATTCCGTGCCGGGGAGTAAGATCAAAACATCTTATTCGAAGAATTGCCAGGAGCTTTGTTTTCGATGGTTGGCGTTGGCCCTTACTTTTGGTGGATGGTTCTTGCGGAAGAAAGGAAATCTTCTTACCGCCGAGGATCGCGGCCGCTAGGAATGGCAAATGTGTGGGGGGATTTCGGCGCCGGGGGCCAGAAGCTGCTCAAAGGCGGCGGACCGTCTAATGCATTGGTTGAATAGCGGTGGCGGTTCGACGCCACGGATAAACGTCGGGAAGCTTCAAACGGGATTAGAATGATGGCAGGACTCGAAGGGAAGGCGGCCATGCTCATTAAGCAGGTACAACTGGAAAACTTCAAGCGTTTTGAGGCGTTGGATATCGACCTTCGGCCCTTCGACTGTCTGGTCGGGCCCAACAACGGCGGGAAGACCACCTTGCTGCAAGCCCTGGCCCTTTTCGATTTCTGCATGCATCATTGCTTGAGCGGCCGAAATGGAATCCTGGAATTGAAGGGGCGCAACATTGCCCCTGAGGAATTCTATGTCCTACCCGTTTCCAGCCCCGTAGACCTGTGGACGGACCGCAAAACGCAGGCTGGGCAAAAGCACAAGATCATCACCATCACGGTTTCCTTCGCTGAGGGGGAACCGGTTACGGCCGCCGTAGACCTCAACTTCAACTTATTCAATGTATCGATCCAATGCCCGGACCAATCCCAGCCTTGGCTGCAGCGCTTGCAAGGAGTGCGCATGGCGTACCTGCCGGTGTTTTCCATGTTTTTACCGCAGGAAGAGCGGCGCACCCCCGCGGTCATCGAAGACGCACTTGCCCGCGGGCGGGTAAACAGCGTGATTCGTAATCTCCTCTTGGATTTGAAGCTCAAAGGGCGCGACCAGGAATTGGCAGCCATCCTGCAACGCACTTTTCCAACGCTTACCGATTTGGGGATTCGCTTTGACGAGGCCAACGATCGCTATATCTCTGTCACTTATCTGGAGAAGGGCAGGCCGGACGAAGAGAAACCCAAGACCAAAAGAAAGAAAAGTAAGCCCCGGGAATTCGATGTTTTTTCTGCAGGCAGCGGCTTTCAACAATTCGTCTATCTCTTTGGTTTCATCACCTTACGACAACCGACCGTGATCTTGCTTGATGAGCCGGACGTTCACCTTCATGGGAGCTTGCAACGGGTTCTCCTTGAGGAATTGCGCCGCTTGGTCAGCGAAGGCAAGCAGGTTCTGTTCGCCACCCATTCCCGTGACATGATCGCACGCATGAGCCCCGAGGACATTCTGTCGCTAGAAGAAGGCGGCGCTCGAAGATTGAGTGTCGCCTTTGATATTTACGACACCTTAGATCGCCTGGGTTCCGTCGATCCCACGCAACTCCCGGTCATTCAAGCGTACCGCCGAGTTCTGGTGGTGGAAGACCGCACGGACCGGGACTTGCTTTCCGTGTTCTGCGGTAAGTGCCTGGGGCCTTCGATTTGGCAGCAGGTTGACCGGCGTCTGGCGGTTTGTTACGCAAAAGGAAACCCTTGGAAACAGGACATGGGTCGGCTCCGCCAGCAACTTCAGCAATTAATCGCCGTTGCAGGCGATCCGCTCCAAGTTTTTGTGGTGGCGGATCGAGACTACCACCCCGATTTGGCACATCTTCTCCAACAGTTGCCCAAAGATCATTTGCAGTGGCATGTTTGGGAACGAGCGGAAATCGAGAACTATCTTTTGTCTTTGGCCAGCATCCAACGCTTGGTTTGTGAATCGCCGGCACAGCCTACCTTGGAAGAAAGGGCTCTGCGGGACGAATTTGAGCGCTTGCTGGAATCCTCCAAAGATCTTGCCAACGATCAGCTGGTTAAAGCCTTCCAGGAGTATGGCAAGACCCTAGAAGAAAATTGGGATGCCCCGACGTGTTCCCGGAAAGCGCGCGAGTATCTTCGCGACCAATGGGACGCAAACAGGTTGGCCTTGGCGGACGCCAAGGATGTTGTTTTGCCCGGAATCAAACGGTGGTTGCAAAGTCAACACCTCGGTCAGTTCTCGGACAAGGCCCTTGCCGAAGTTCTTCGACCCCCAGATTTTCCCCAGGAGATCCATTCCTTGGCCAAAAAGCTCGCCCATTTTGTCGGGATCGACTTGGATACGGATGAAAGTGCCTGACGTTGTTTTAAGTCTTCTCTGTTCGTGCGGGAATTCGTGGATCAGCCCGAATTTTTTACGAATTATTCTTATGACTTCCCTTCCCCTTACCCCCAACGATCGCGCCCGCTACGAATGGCAGATGTGGGTGTCGGATTTTGGCGCAGCGGG
>CAZFGM010000943.1:0-2461 GCA_964518515.1 uncultured Alcaligenaceae bacterium
GCAAGGACAAGATCAAGAGCGGCACCATCAGCTTCAATAACGAGGACAATCCGTTCAACTGGGTCGATCTGTTCGCCGCCGGGCCGGCCACGCTGATTTCCTGGACGAGCAGCTATTCCGAGACCGGCGTTTTGGGCGACCCGGAAAAAGCAACGGCTGAAAAAGGCCGGCAAGCCTACGACGAGGCGGTCAAGCAGCTCGTCCGCTTCGTCACCTATTTCAAGGACCGCCCCCCCGATCCGCGCCGCGACCGCCACGCCCGCAAACCGACCATGCCGATTCCATGGGGACAGCGGCCGTTGAGGTAGCACGTCACACGTTCAAAAACGTTTGGGACTTCGGCTAAAGGTCGGCGAGCAGTTCGGCCCAGGTATCGACATGGAGCATGGTGCGGCGTCCAAGCCCCGCTCGAAGTCGGCGACGCTCGGGTATTTTTCCCGAATGCTCGCCAGGGCCGCGGCTGCGTCGGTGGCCTTGTCCAGCGCCACCATGTCGGTTACATCGGCTAGGATCTCCAGCGCCCGCGACTGCGGCGGGCGAAGGCTCAGGCGGCTGGTGATGGCGTTTAGGTGGCTCATAGCTTCGTAGGACGGTTTTGCAAACCGTCCGGTGGTCGTGGACGGTTTATAAAACCGTCCTACAAAGGCACCGTCTTCACTCGAACTTCCAGCCGAGTTTCACCCATTCCGGGCGAAGCCACGTCGGACATTGGTCACGACTCAAACGGGCCTTACTTGCATTCGTGCCGACATACTGGATCGCCCGCCAGAGGTGCTCCTCGTTCCGGACGATGCGATCAAAGCTCTCGTCTTGCCACAGCTGCCCTTCGAGCCCGAAGAGCTGGTTAATTCCTCTAGCCGTGTGCCGCTTCCAACTTTGCAGAATCCGTTCCAGCGGCTCTTCTTCGCACAGCAACGGCCGCACCAGCGGGTGCACATGATTCGGCATGACCACGTAGGCGCCGAGCTCGTAGCGCTCATCATCCGAACCAGTGGTGCCGGAGCCGGCGAAGGAGTCGAGACCCGCCGCACTCCCTTATCCCGAAGAGTAGCCTGGGGACAGGCATCGTCTCCCCTGGCTGGACAACCGCCAGCTGGTTCTGTCGTTGAGTCCTGAATCCAGGGCGGGACCGTAGCGTGGCAAAGTTAACAAAAAAGAGCTAAAAAACCGTTTGGTGCTAGGAGAATCTATTTCAGTAACAAACGCGGTTCCAGCCACACGGTCTGTGCATTGATGCTGGTGCCAGGACAATCAACCCGAAGCTCCAGGATATCCACTCCGAACACATCAACCTTGCACTCCTGCACATTTCGAGCGGTGTCAATTGGTTTTGACTTCCACAAAACCTTGCCATCTCCGAAAACCTGGAAAGTAACGGGCGTCGGGATGTTTCCATCCCCTGGGGGACGACCTGGGGCACCTGCCGAATCGTTGAGCGCCACAAACGCGATAAACATTTTTGCTGACCTACCCAGCTTGTACTTGGCGCGTGCGTAGGTATTCGAATCCGGAGGCATGGACAACCCGTTCGGAGATTCCTTCTCGTTTACCCTAATCTGAAAGGAATTACCCGCTCCGTATCCCAGATTACCTTTCTTCGCGAACCGATTCTGGACAACCTTAACATCCAATTCAGCCATATCGGAGAGGTATCGCACTTTCTGCTTGGGCAGGGGCTTCTCTGCCCAAGAACCTTTTGGACCGGGGAGAACAACTTTTGGAAGCTTAGTCCCGACCGAGACAGGACGGAAGACGATTAACTTTCCCTTTTTCAATTCAAATGCAGCCAGATCAAGTTCGTGAACCTCTCGTCCGCGGAACTGATGGAGGAGTACAAACTTTCCATCCTGCACTTTAAGCAAGATTGTCGTATGAAAGAGTGCCTCAAAGCCACCACCATTTTTCGCCTCGAACTTTACGTCGTTGAATTCAACGATATCTCCTGGAAGTGGTTTCTCCTCGTCCTTGAGCTGACGGCCGAAGATTCTTGACAGTGCTTCTTCTTGCGTTGGTAATCTCGCTTTGGCTTGTGCCAATGCCATTACAGCCAGGGTCCCACATTCTCCATCCCCAACTTGCTTGCCGAGGTTCTCCTTGGCGAACTCCACTACCTTCTTGTTAAGTGGCGGCAGGATTTGCGGTTTATCATCGACCTTCTTGACGGGGTCCTTTGCTCCCTTGCTTTTCTTTTTCTCCTCAGCCACCTTTCGGTCGTTTTCCGCTTTCAGTTCGGCAAATTCCTGTTTCCGATCCTCAAACTCTTTCAACATCAACCCAACACGCTTCTGATTCTCCTCAATCTTGGCCTTCTCTCCCGCCAATTCCTTGCTTATCGTTTCGTTCTTTATTCGTTCCAGGTCCAGCTGGAGTTGGGCCAGTTCGTTCGATTTTTCCTTTTCCTCCGCCTTGCGACCCGTCTTTCGCGGAACGGGGTTGACGAAAAAAAATATTCCGGGTATGT